>NZ_CBDKZH010000010.1:8945-23444 GCF_965300815.1 Leuconostoc sp. | reverse complement strand
ATCTAAAAAAAACAAAAACTCAAAAAAGCGCAGACCAGTCACAAATTTGGCTACAAACCGTCACACAGCACGCTGGCCATCACACCAGACTGATTCTCGCGCCCTGCTAATCAAAGTGATTAACAGGGTCTTTTTATTGGCAATATATTGGAAGGAATAGTCTACAGGTGGCGACTATCGCGTAGACAAACGTATCATATGACAAACAATCATCTCGTTTTACAAACGGATTTTGGATTACAGGACGGGGCGGTAAGTTCAATGCGTGGTGTGGCTTATGGGGTGGCTAGTGATATAATCATTAGTGACCTGACCCATGGCATCACACCGTTTAATATTTTTGAAGGGTCATTTCGGTTGTTTCAAACATTTAGTTATTGGCCAGCTGGTACGGTATTTGTCTCCGTTGTGGATCCTGGTGTAGGATCCAAGCGGCTCTCAATTATTGCTGAGACAACTGGTAGCCATTATATTGTGACACCGGATAATGGGACGTTGTCTCATCTTTTGGCGCATGGGCTGATTGCGAGTGCGCGTGTTATTGATGAAACAACACAACGGTTACCAGGATCAGAAAAATCTTCGACATTTCATGGTCGTGATATTTATGTCTACAATGGGGCACAGTTAGCCAGTGGTCAAATCCAGTACACCGATTACCAACAAGTATTGCCGGTTGATCAATTGGTGAAGTTGCCAATGCAACCAGGGCGCTATCAAACGACGGCGTCTGGGGTTACACAGTTAGTTGGAAATATTGATATTACTGATGTTAATTTTGGCTCGTTGTGGTCAAATATTCCAGTAAAAGAATTTGAAAAGTTCAATTTAGCATATGGGGATGTCTTGCGTGTCCAAATTCAACATCAAGGGCATACCATGTTTGATGACGTCTTACCTTATGTGCATACGTTTACGGACGTGGCACCAGGGGAACCGCTAATTTATATTGATTCTGTCTATACCGTGGCGTTTGGTGTGCATACGGGTAGTTTTGAACAAACGTATCATGTGGGTGCTGGACCTGAATGGGCGGTTACCTTAACAAAAGTGTCGGCATGATCTAAAAAGTGAGGGAGTAATATGCAAAAAAAGCAACAAAAAACTGGTTTTTCAGTGCGGTCAGTCGTTGCCACAGGAATTGGGGCAGCCGTATTCTTTGTGTTAATGAAATTTATTGCTATTCCCACGGGTGTACCGAATACCACCATTAACGTGGCAGAAGGCTGGTTGGCCTTAATAGCGAGTTTATTTGGGCCGGTTGTTGGCCTACTGGTGGGTATTATTGGGCACACCTTAAATGATGCGGTCACTTATGGTGCACCGTGGTGGTCTTGGGTAATTGCTGATGGTGTTTTTGGTTTCTTATTAGGATTGAGTAAAAAGTCGCTTGCCTTGGAATATGGCACATTAACGACTAAAAAAATCATTCAATTTAACATTTGGCAAGCAGTGGCCAATATCATTGCTTGGGTGATTATCGCCCCACTGGGTGACATTTTAATCTACAAAGAAGCCGCTCAAAAAGTTTTCTTGCAAGGTGTTGTGGCAGCAGCCGTGAACACCATCTCCGTGGCGGCTATCGGCACACTTTTGTTAATCGCTTACGTCAAGTCGCGACCAAAAAAGAGCAGTTTGCGTAGCGAGTAAATCAGCAAGCGTTGCTTGCGTACATATCTTATCAATAAGGGGCATTATGGCAACACCACTCATTGAATTTAAAAACGTGACATTTAAATATCATGCACAAGCTGAACCGACTTTGCATGACGTGAGTTTCCAAATTTTCCCTGGCGAAAAAGTTTTAATTGCCGGCGCTTCTGGTTCCGGTAAAACCACGTTACTGCGTTTGCTGAATGGCCTGATTCCCCATGCTTATGCGGGCGATATTTCGGGTCAAATGACACTTAACGGTCGCGACATTTCAGCGCAAAGTTTATTTGAACTATCATTACAAGCAGGAACGGTTTTACAAGACGCCGACGCGCAATTTGTTGGGTTGACGGTCGCTGAAGACATTGCCTTTGCTTTGGAAAATGATCAGCAGCCAGTAGCCCGCATTAAAGCCGAAGTGGCAAAATGGGCACAGCGCTTTGGCATAAGTAATCGGCTAGAGTTGGCACCGCAAATGTTGTCAGGTGGTCAAAAACAACGCACAGCCATGGCAGGGGTGCTGGTTGATGATGGTAAATTACTCTTATTTGATGAACCCTTAGCCAGTTTAGATCCAGCAGCAGGCTGGGATGCGATGACCATGATTGACCAGTTACAGGCAGACCGCGATTTGACGGTGGTAATTATCGAGCATCGGATTGAAGAAGTATTGCGTGCCAATGTGGATCGGATTATTGTGATGTCTGAAGGCCGTATCGTGGCCAATGACACGCCAACTGCCATTATTCAAGCGGGCGTCTTGCCACAGTACGGCTTAGATGAGCCATTATATGTGCAACTGTTACGGCAGGCACAAGTTGATGTCGCCCATTTGCCACATGTCGCTGATGTGCAAATAGTTGACGTTGCAACACACCAATCAGCGATTGCCAAATTACGTGTACCGGTACAAACAACCGTTGTCCAGCAACCCCAACTGACGCTTTCAAATGTTGACTTTAGCTACGATCAGCGCCAGCCACTCTTTCAAAACCTGAATCTCACCATCAATCGTGGGGAAATTGTTGGGATTGTCGGCAAAAATGGTTCCGGTAAAACCACGTTATCGCATCTTTTGACCGGCTTTTTAATGCCTGATGCGGGGGATATTCGCCTGGACGGGCAGTCGGTTTTAGGCCAATCAATTAAAACACGGGCCGAGCAGGTGGGGTATGTGTTACAAAATCCCAATCACATGATTACAAAGAGTACGGTTTTTGATGAAGTGGCGAGTGGTTTGGTGCTACGACAGGTAGAACCGGCTGAGATTGAGCAAAAGGTACGGTCAGTTTTACGCTTGCTTGATCTTGATGGGATGCGTAATTGGCCAATTGGGGCTTTGAGTTTTGGACAAAAAAAGCGTGTGACGATTGCGGCGGTTTTGGTGCTTTCGCCACAAATTCTAATTTTGGATGAACCAACGGCGGGTCAAGATGCCACGCATACACAAGAATTGTTGACATTTTTGACGGCTATCAATCGTCAAGAACACGTCACCATTGTCATGATTACGCACGACATGCATTTGCTGGCTAATTTTGTGCAGCGTGCGTTAGTGGTGGTTGATGGCCAGCTATTAGCAGATACCACTCCGGCTGAATTATTAGCTGATGAAGCGCTGGTACAAGCAGCGAGTTTACGGACGACAAGTATTTATCAGTTAGCCAACCGCTTACAAATTGCCCATCCTGAGGAATTGAACGCGGCCGTATTACAGCACACAGCATCTGTTTTGGGTGAAGACAATAAAGACTTATCAAAACCAGCACATGAGAGCAACGATGAATAACTTATTTGGATACAAACAACGAGATACATGGTTAAACCAAACAACAGGCACTGCCAAGTTGATTGGTTTTTTAGCTTTGACAACGATTGGGATGATTTCGTATGATCCACGGTTTTTATTGGGACTGGGAATTTTGGCCATCTTATTACTGCGGCGTGCCAAAATTAAATATCGTGAATATGCCTTCATGCTGAAATTAGTTTTGTTTTTTGCCGTCATTAACTTGGTGATGGTCGCGGTTTTGGCACCTCAGTACGGCGTGCAACTTTATGGCACGCGCCATGTGATTCTTGGTCACGGGTATTGGGCGTTGACACAGGAGCAAGTCTTCTATGAGTTAAATCTCTTGTTGAAATACCTGTTCTCGTTGCCGTTAGCCATTATTTTGTTATTTACGACGAATCCGAGCGAGTTTGCCGCAAGTTTGAACAAGATTGGAGTACCTTATAAAATTGCGTACGCATTTGCGATTACATTGCGCTATATTCCAGATGTTCAAAGTGATTACCGGACCATTAGTTTGGCTCAGCAGGCACGGGGATATGAGATTTCTAAGCAGGCCTCGCTATGGGCACGTTCTAAAGGGGCAGTACAAATTATTTTACCGCTCGTTTTTACCAGCCTAAATCGCATTGATACGATTAGTCAGGCCATGGAATTGCGCCGATTTGGTCGTGAAAAAGGCCGTACGTGGTATCAAGAACAACCATTTCGACTGCGTGATGTCGGGGTTGTGATGGGGGCTATTGTTGTCGTTGCTATTGGCGTGCTGCTACTGTTTGTGGATCATGGTCGGGTATATAATCCCTTCCGGCCTGCCGGTTAATTGGTTCTGGGACAGGTCACTGTTGACAATACGAACGTATGTTCTTATAATGAAGTCAGTAATGCTAGGTAGTGGAGGAAAATGTTATGCAACAGCAAACCTTTCGTCGCGCGTTAGAAGCCGCTATTTCAGCACAAAGCGTGGCAACGGTTGTCGACAAAGCTTATGCGTTTCAAGTCGAAAAAAATAATCAACGTCTTGCAAGAGCGCGCTATGGCACAGTGAAATTAGCGCGTGAAGCGGATGCGATGTGGGATGGGATTGTGGCTAACATCCATGCGGGGATGTCTGGTCGATCAGATGATCAGATTTTAGCGCAATTACAAGATCCTGATTTTATTGATACGTTAGAAGAAGCCTTAGCGGAAATTGATTTTGTGCCAGAAGATTAAGGGATTTGCTAATCACCAAAGTATTATTGATTAACCAAGTGGCTAATTCTGCGAAACACTTGAAATGTATAGCTGTTCTGTAGTACAATTAATAATTGTGAACGCACAAAAGTGCGTACACTCCTTGCAGCCAAGGCTGCCAGAGACCAAAAGGAGGAAATAAAACATGGCTACATCATACGAATTGACTTACATCGTTCGCCCTGATATCGAAGTGGATGCAAAGAAAGCGCTCGTAGAACGCTTTGATGGTATCTTGACTGATAATGGTGCAACAATCTCAAAGTCAGCTGATTGGGCAACACGTCGTTTTGCTTATGAAATTGCTGGTTACCGCGAAGGCGTATACCACGTAATCGATTTCACTGCAGAAGACGACGCAGCAATCAACGAATTTGATCGTTTGGCAAAGATCTCACAAGACATCTTGCGTCACATGATCGTTAAGCGCGACGCAGAATAATTCTGGGATTCCACTGGTGAAGGAGCTTTTGATATGATTAATCGAGTAGTATTGATTGGGCGATTGACCCGTGATGTGGAATTACGTTATACCCAATCGGGTACAGCAGTCGGCACGTTTAGTTTGGCGGTTAACCGCCAGTTCACCAACCAAGCTGGTGAACGTGAAGCTGACTTTATTAACGCCGTGATTTGGCGTAAAGCAGCTGAAAATTTTGCAAACTTTACTGGAAAAGGTGCACTAGTTGCCATTGAAGGCCGTTTGCAAACACGGAATTATGAAAACAACCAAGGACAACGTGTTTACGTGACCGAAGTTGTCGTTGATAATTTCTCATTACTTGAATCACGTGCTGAAAGTGATAAGCGACGTGCCCAAAACGGGTCGTCAGAACCATCTCATCAAGGTGGTGCGTCATTCGGTGCGCCAAGTGATAATGCATTTGGTGGCGTTGATCCGTTTGCTACGGCTAGCCAAGCTAACCCACAAGCGACAACACCAACAAATGATGCCCCTAACCCATTTGCGGCGAGCGGCAAAACAGAAATTGATATATCAGATGATGATCTACCATTTTAAAATATAACTTACAACACTACGAAAGGAGCTTTAATCATGTCAGAACAAAACTCACGTCCACAAAATTCAGAACGTCCACAACGTTCACGTCGCCCACAAGGCGGCCCACGTCGTCGTCGTAAGGTTGACTACATTGCAGCTAACCACATCGAATTTATCGACTACAAGAACACAGAATTGTTGGAACGCTTTATCTCAGAACGTGGTAAGATCTTGCCACGTCGTGTGACTGGTACTTCAGCCAAGAACCAACGTAAAGTGACAACTGCAATCAAGCGTGCACGTATCATGGCTTTGTTGCCATTCGTGACAGAAGACTAATCTTTGACGCGCGATTGAGAGACTCAGATTTTATCTGAGTCTCTTTTTGTTTATTTTGGTAAATCGCAACTGTGGTAAAATAGTACAAGGAGCATTTTGCCTAGATAACAGTGGTTTGGCAAAATGATAGAGGAAGATATAGGGGTTTCTTGTGAAAAAACTATTTGATTTTAAAACGTTACCAATATTTTTTCAAAGCACAAAATTAGGCACCGTCGCATTACTGTTGTTATCTGTCAGTGTCATGAGTGTATTTTTTGCCTTGTTGGTCAATTGGATTTTCGGGTTAATCTGGATTGTGGTTGTGTTAATCGGTTTGGTTTATTCCGCGCAGTCGCTAAAAGAAGTCAATGAAAATGCCCAAGAATATTTGACAGGGTTGGGGTATCGGATATCTCGTAGTGAACAAGAAGCCCTGATTCGTATGCCAATTGGGATTATTCTCTTAAATGCATCGGAAAAAATTGACTGGATCAATCCTTACATGCAAACTTATCTTGATAAGCGTGATGTATTAGGTTTGACGTTGACCCAATTGGATCCGCAACTTGCCACTGATATTAAAAATTATTCTGATGCACGGGAGACGAACACGATTACGTGGCAAGGTAAGCAGTTTTCACTTTATGTCCAGCAGAATTTGCGTGTCATCTACATGATGGATATTAGTGAATATGCGGCTATCGCCAAAGAGTACGAAGATCATCAATTATTTAGTGGTCTCATTTCAGTCGATAACTATGAAGAAGTGACCGAAGGTATGACCGAATCGGAAACCTCAACGTTACGCACATATGTGACCGGCGCCTTGTCAGAATGGGCGGCAGCTCACCGGATCTATTTGCGTCGTCTCAGTACAGTACACTATGTGATGTTTGGGTATCAGGCTTCCTTGCGTGCTGCCGAAGACGATAAGTTTTCGGTGCTAAAAGCGATTCGTGAAGCAACCGCGCAACAAAACTTACCCGTGACGTTGTCTATGGGGATTGCCTATGGCGAGCAAGACATTATTGAACTGGCCAAAATGGCACAAACCAATCTGGACTTGGCTTTGGGGCGTGGCGGTGATCAAGTTGTGGTGAAGTCTAAGCAAGCTGCGGCGAGATTTTACGGTGGCGCAACGAATCCAATGGAAAAGCGGACGCGGGTGCGTGCACGGATGATTTCACAGACAGTTGCTGAATTGATGGAACAGGCTGATAATATTATGATTGTTGGCCACGTCACCCCTGATTTGGACGCCATCGGTGCCGGACTAGGGATTTGGCGGATGGCGCAAACAAAAAATAAACCGGCTTTTTTGATTGTTGATGAAAAATCGGTGTATAGTGACATTACGTTGCTACTGGCAGAAATCCGTAAAAACCCACCCGAAATCATGGCCCCAGGGTCAAATATCAATGACTCCATTGTTGATGAGGCACGCGCCATGAAATTAGTTCGTGATAATACGCTCTTGATTTTAGTGGATCATGCGCAGGGTTCAATTACTAGTGCACCAAATCTTTTGGAGCGGTTGGGCAATCGTGTTGTGGTCATTGATCATCATCGTTTAGCTGAACAAGGGCTAGCTGAAAAACCATTGCTCACCTATGTTGAACCGTATGCATCATCCACTTCTGAACTTGTCGTTGAGCTGTTGCAGTACCAAGATCAAAGTCATGCACCAATTACCAAGTTAGAAGCTACGGCAATGCTTGGTGGGATTCAAATTGATACCAAAAACTTCACGTTACGAACTGGCTCACGAACTTTTGATGCCGCCAGTTATTTGCGTGCTAACGGTGCGGACAGTAACTTAATTCAATTCTTTATGAAAGAGAAGTTCTCAGACTTCAAGGCGCGCACGCATTTGATTAACCTAGCGGTTGTGGCTGACGGTTATGCCATTGTCTGTGGTGAGGTAGATAGCGTTTATTCTGGGCTGATTACGGCACAAGCAGCTGATGAATTGTTGCAAATTAGTGGCGTTGAGGCCTCATTTGTTATTACCAAACGGGCCGATGGTCGTGTCGGTATTTCGGCACGATCAACCGGACAACGTAATGTCCAGCGTGTCATGGAGGCAATGGGCGGTGGCGGTCATCTATCCAATGCTGCTACCCAATTGGCAGACACGACAACAGACGAAGTGAATGATCAGTTGCTTAAAATTTTGGCAGAATACGTTGAAGAGTAACCTGGTCTACATCGGTGTGTCGTTTATGAAAGAAATTATTTTTTGAAGGAGTAACACATGAAAGTTGTATTTTTAGAAGATGTTAAGGGTCGTGGAAAAAAAGGAGAAGTTAAGGAAGTGCCAGATGGGTACGCGAATAACTTCTTAATTAAGAATAAAAAAGCAGAACCAGCCACAGGTAAAAATGTGGGTGCTGTTAAGGGGCGTCAGAAGGCAGCAGAAAAAGCAGCTGCTGAACAATTAGCTGAAGCACAAGCACTGAAGGCAAAGATTGAAGCAGATGACTTTGTGGTGACAATCAAAGGCAAGTCTGGTGCGGATGGCCGTCTCTTTGGTGCGGTATCATCTAAGCAAATTGCGACAGCTTTGGCTGATCAAAAGCAACTAAAAATTGATAAGCGTAAGCTTGAACTGAACCATCCTATCCACTCATTAGGTTACACGACGGTGCCGCTCAAGCTACACCGTGATGTGACCGCAGACTTACGTGTTCATGTCAGCGAGGGTTAAACATGGATAACCCAGAAGCATACGAGTATAGACAAGTCCCACAAGATGTCGATGCTGAACGGGCGGTGCTGGGCGCAATCTTCTTTGATGTGAAATCTGATAACGCGATGGTAGCGGCGAGCGCCATTTTGGAAGCGGATGATTTTTATCGCCAGGCCCATCAAACCATTTTTAAAGCGATGCAACAGCTGGTTGATGAACAACGTCCGATTGACATGCTCACGCTTCAGGATAAACTCAATAGTTTACAGCAATTAGATAATGTGGGCGGTATGGCTTACTTAGCTGAAATCTCGGAATCTTCTGCATCATCGGCCAATTTAAAGCATTATGCCAATATCGTTCGTGAAAAGGCCATTCTACGTCGGATGATTGAGACGTTGACGCGCAGCATGTCGTTAGCCTATGATGCTGCGGCACCAAGTGAGGAAATCTTAGATACATTAAGCCGTAGTCTGGATAACTTGGCTGAGAATCGTGGTGATGAAGATTTTCAAAAGATTAAAGACGTGCTGCAAGCCTTCCAAGCTAATTTGGATCAAGCTGTCGCCAATGATAATGATGTGGTTGGCCTAGCAACAGGGTATCCCGAATTAGATAAATTAACCCACGGTTTTCGTGAAGATCAGATGATTGTGTTGGGCGCACGACCAGCGGTCGGGAAAACAGCCTTTGTGTTAAATATTGCCAAAAATGTGGCCAAAGCTGAGCAAGTACCAGTAGTTGTGTTCAGCCTTGAAATGGGTGCCGTGGATTTGGTGACCCGACTGGTAGCAGCTGAAGGTGCGATTGATTCAAGTCATTTGACAACGGGTCAGATGACCCAAGAGGATTGGCAGTCGTTGACGTTAGCCATGCAATCATTGGCGAATATGCAAATCTACATGGACGACACGGCGGGGATTAAAATTAACCAGATTAGCGCCAAGTTACGTAAACTTGAAAAAGATTTGGTGAATGAATTACCACCAGATCAACGCGCAAGTAATCCACATCCAATCGGCATGGTGATTATTGATTATTTGGGTCTGATTGAATCCAATAATACAGAAAGTCGCCAACAGGCGGTTTCAGAAGTGTCACGTGCGATTAAAAAGTTAGCCAAAGAATTACATACGCCTATTTTAGCGTTGGCACAATTGAGTCGTGGTGTTGAGCAACGTACGGATAAGCGACCGGTGCTTTCTGATTTGCGCGAATCTGGCTCGATTGAACAAGATGCGGATATTGTCGCCTTTTTGTATCGTGATGACTACTATCGCAACGATGGTGGCGATGATGATGGTGATTCAGATCCGCGTGACGAAGAAGAAGCGGTGCCAATTGAAATTATTTTGGAAAAAAATCGTGCCGGTGCACGTGGCACGGCAACCTTGATGTTTAATAAACCAACCTTTAAGTTTAGTCCAATGGCACCGTTGTATCGTGATGATATGAACGCTGGCCCTAATGGTAACGTTGGGTGGTAAAAAAGACAGTCGTTAGACTGTCTTTTTTTAAACTTAATTTTCTAGTAAATCGACAAAAGGCGCATGGATTAAGGCAGCCAAATCGGCCGGATTGATTTGGTCACTGCGTCCCAATTCACCAGCACTTACCAAAAAGTAAGGCGCGGTTTGAGCGGTTAAATCGATGAAAATTGGGAAATGCTTCGTATGCCAAATTCCAACTGGATTGTTAGCCCCGTGGACATAACCCGTGGTTTGCTGCAAGGTCTTTAAGGGCAACATGGTGACTTTTTTATTGCCCGATGCCGCTGCGAGTTTTTTCATTGATAAATGTTGTGTGATGGGAATCACTGCAATGACGGGGCCGGTTTTATCACCAGTGGCCGCTAAAGTCTTATAGATGTCGTCATGCTTGACGCCAAATTCTGCAAGAATTTGATCACGCTCAGCTGCTGTTTTATCTAAGATATTTAGCGTGAGGGGTGTGTAAGCCAGGTTATGCTTGTCCATCACCTGTTCGGGAAGTGTTTTCTTAATTTTTTTCTTTGCCATGATATGTCCATTCTAACACAAATTGGCGTACCCAAAAAGGATTGCGGTCCAACCAATTTATGCTATACTAGTTAGCATGATGTCAGAAGCAATTTATGTCACCGTACAGGCGGACTTAAAACAAAAAATTTATAATGGTGATTTTCCGGACTTGAAATTACCGGATGAACGGACGTTAGCGGCGCAATATGAGGTGTCACGTTCGTCTATCAAACGTGCGTTAAACGTGCTGGTACAACAAGGTGTGATTTTTAAAAAGCGGGGGAGTGGGACGTTTGTTAACCCGTTGTATTTAAAAAACCATGACTTGTTCCAACATGAAGGGTCAAATCTGGGGGTTTCGGACTCGTTTCGGGTAGACGGTAAAGCGCCAAGTATTGAATTACTTGATTTCCAAGTGGTTCCCGCAACCCCTGTCCAGCAGCAAGCTTTGTTTTTAAATGATGGCGACTTTGTGTACGAAATTAAGCGGTTGCGACGTTTGGAAGGGGTGCCTTTCATGATTGAACGCGGCTATGTGCCAATCAATGTTTTGCCTGGTTTGAACAAAGAAATCGTGTCCGGTTCAGTCTATGAGTACGTGGAAAACACCAAAAACCGAGCCGTGACCAAGTCCTTTATGACGATTATGGCGGAACCGTCCAACGCTGAAGATCAACAGTTATTGGAATTGTCGGACAAAGAGCCAGTTGGCATTATGGAAGGGATCTTCTTTATGGATGATGGCACGCCATTAGAATTTTCAAACATGCGGTTGCATTATAAATATTTACGGTACAATGCGTTTGTCAGCATTGATTCAGAATAGCAACAGGGCAATCGCCTGTTGCTTTTTTTATTTATCTTAAAATAATTGGACCGCACCAATGTTTGTGTTGCGCCAACCAAATTTGAAAAAATAATCAACCAATCAGATGCGTTATCTTGAATAAATTAGGCAAATCGGTTATACTGAAAGAGTAAATAACGGAGAAAGATTCGTGGTTTACGATTCTCTCAAAATAATAAGGAGTACTTAATCTCATGGTAGATTTCGATTCAAAAGAGTACTTGGAACTCGTTGATAAGTGGTGGCGTGCAACCAACTATTTGTCAGCAGGGATGATCTTCTTGAAGAGCAACCCATTGTTCTCAGTTACTAACACACCAATCCAAGCCGAAGACGTTAAAGTTAAGCCTATCGGTCACTGGGGAACAATTTCAGGTCAAACTTTCTTGTATGCACACGCAAACCGTTTGATCAACAAGTATGACGTGAACATGTTCTATATCGGTGGTCCTGGACACGGTGGCCAAGTTATGGTTACTAACGCGTACTTGGATGGCGAATATACTGAAGATTACCCAGAAATCACACAAGATTTGGCTGGTATGAGCCGCTTGTTCAAGCGTTTCTCATTCCCTGGCGGAATCGGATCACACATGACAGCGCAAACACCAGGTTCATTGCATGAAGGTGGTGAATTGGGTTACTCATTGTCACACGCATTCGGTGCCGTTTTGGATAACCCAGACCAAATCGCTTTCGCCGTTGTTGGTGATGGTGAAGCTGAAACAGGTCCATCAATGACTTCATGGTTGTCATCAAAGTTCTTGAACGCTAAGAACGATGGTGCCGTATTGCCAATTTTGGATTTGAACGGCTTTAAGATTTCAAACCCAACAATCTTCTCACGTATGAGCCATGAAGAAATCACAAAGTTCTTTGAAGGTGTTGGTTACTCACCACGCTTCATCGAAAACGATGACATTCATGACTACGCTAAGTATCACGAAATCGCTGCTAAGGTCTTTGACCAAGCGATCGAAGATATCTTGGCTATCCAAAAGGATGCCCGTGAAAACGGTAAGTATGAAGATGGTACAATCCCTGCATGGCCTGTAATTATTGCACGTTTGCCAAAGGGTTGGGGTGGTCCACGTTACGACAAGAACGGTGACCCTATCGAAGATTCATTCCGTGCGCACCAAGTGCCATTGCCTTTGGATCAAAACAACCTTGACACATTGCCAGAATTCGAAGAATGGATGAACTCATACAAGCCTGAAGAATTGTTCAACGCTGATGGTTCATTGAAGGACGAAGTGAAGGCACTTGCACCTAAGGGTGACAAGCGTATGTCTGCTAACCCAATCACTAATGGTGGTCGCCGTCGCGGTGAAGCACCTAAGACATTGGACTTGCCAGACTGGCGTCAATTCACAAACGACATTACTAACGAAAACCGTGGCCATGAATTGCCAAAAGTAACGCAAAACATGGACATGACAACTCTTTCAGCATACTTGGAAGAAGTTACTAAGTTGAACCCAACATCATTCCGTATCTTCGGACCTGATGAAACAATGTCAAACCGTTTGTGGGATCTCTTCAACACAACAACACGTCAATGGATGGAACCTACAAAGTTCCCTAACGATCAATACGTAGGACCTGAAGGTCGTATCATTGATTCACAATTGTCAGAACACCAAGCTGAAGGTTGGTTGGAAGCTTACACATTGACTGGTCGTGTTGGAATCTTCGCATCATACGAATCATTCCTACGTGTCGTGGACTCAATGGTTACACAACACTTCAAGTGGTTGCGTCACGCTTCAGAACAACCATGGCGTAATGATTACCCATCATTGAACTTGATTGCAACATCAACTGCCTTCCAACAAGATCACAACGGTTACACACACCAAGATCCAGGTATGTTGACACACTTGGCTGAAAAGAAGTCTAACTTCATCCGTGAATACTTGCCAGCCGATGGTAACTCATTGTTGGCTGTTCAAGCACGTGCCTTCTCAGAACGTCAAAAGGTTAACTTGATTGTTGCTTCAAAGCAACCACGTCAACAATGGTTCACTGCTGACGAAGCTGAAGAATTGGCTACAGAAGGTTTGAAGATCATCGATTGGGCATCTACTGCACCATCTGGTGATGTGGATATTACATTCGCATCAGCTGGTACAGAACCAACAATCGAAACTTTGGCTGCTTTGTGGTTGATTAACCAAGCCTTCCCAGAAGTTAAGTTCCGCTATGTCAACGTTGTTGAATTGCTTCGTTTGCAAAAGAAGTCAGAAGCTTACTTGAACAGCGAACGTGAATTGTCTGACGACGACTTCAACAAGTTCTTCCAAGCTGATACACCAGTTATCTTCGGATTCCACGGCTTCGAAGACTTGGTTGAATCATTCTTCTTCGAACGCAAGTTCCGTGGTGATGTATACGTTCACGGTTACCGTGAAGATGGTGACATCACAACAACATACGACATGCGTGTTTACTCAAAGTTGGATCGTTTCCACCAAGCTAAGGAAGCTGCCGAAATCTTGTCAGCTAACGGTAAGATTGATCAAGACGCTGCTGTTACATTCATTACTAAGATGGAAGACATCTTGGCAAAGCACTACGAAGTAACACGTAACGAAGGTCACGATATCGAAGAATTTACTAACTGGAACTGGGCACCTTTGAAGTAATCAGCCATTTGGCTTATTACAGAAAATGTACCACCAGTACAAATCAAGCGAATCAGATTATTCTGGTTCGCTTTTTTGTATACTTATCGGTAAAATAAAGGTAACGTATTGAGATAAGGAGCGCTGTATCATGCTATTAAAAAAAGACGGTCATACGCACACACCGTTTTCACATCAAAATTCGGATGAACCGTTTGATGCCTATATTGAACGGGCGATTGCGTTAGGATTTGACGCTTATACGATTACGGAACATGCACCGTTATTGCAAGACCTGACGTTACCAGCCGACTATCCGGTGGTTAGTCAA
>NZ_CBDKZH010000010.1:0-8845 GCF_965300815.1 Leuconostoc sp. | reverse complement strand
GTTGTTACAAGACCCACAAGCATTCTATCGCCGCTATTTTGAAACAGTTGCGCAGAGTGTTGAAGCCGTTTTAGGGGTTGATGTACCGGTGGCAATCGGACATCTTGGACTGGTTAAAAAATTCCAAAAGGTGTTAGATTTGCCAGATTATGCGGACGATATCTATCGTATGATTGGGGACATTTTCCAAATGATGCAAGTACGCGGTTATGCGTTAGAATTTAATGCAGCCGGCCTGAGTGAAGTTGAAAATGGCGCGACTTATCCGCAGTTTAATGTTGTAACGGCTGCTCGCGATATGGGAATTGACGTGGTGTATGGCTCAGATGCCCACCAAGTAAGTGAAGTGGGTCGTTATTTTGATGATCTTGCAGCGGTTTTGCAAGCATGACGGCGGCAACGCAGTATCGGGCAGTTTTCTTTGATTTTGATGGCACCTTGGCCAATACAGAAAAATTAGCTGTGTATGCCACGCAAGCCGCTTTTGCACAAATGGATTTGCCGATACCAACGGCAGCAGCCATTATTCAATATCAAGGGATACCAATTGAAACGTCGTTTCCATTGTTAGCACAGGATCCCATGGATCAGACGACATTACAGCAGTTATTCACCGCTTTTAGATCGGCTTATCAAGCTGGGGAATCAGCTGAGACAATTCAGGCCTTTTCAGGAATCCCGGAATTGTTAACCCAATTAGTGGCTGCTGGGCAGCAACTATTTTTGATGACGAGTAAAAAATCAGCTGTGGCGCAACGGAATTTGGCCATGTTATCTTTGGACAAATATTTTACGGCGATATATGGGTCAGATCGCGTCGTGGCTTATAAGCCAGCACCAGGTGGGTTACAGCAAGCGCTAGCAGAATATCAATTATCTGCGAATGAAGCGGTGATGGTTGGCGATGCAACCTTTGATATCGATGCTGGGAATGCAGCTGGAATGACAACCATTGCAGTGACTTGGGGTGCGCATACACAAGAAACGCTGAAACAATCCGAACCAGATTATCTGGTTGCGACACGGGAAGCATTAGCAGAGGTACTATACAAATGAGTGATCATCGCGCAGATAAATTAGGTGAATACTGGGACGTCTATAATGCGCAAAAAGAACGTACGGGACGAACGCATCAACGTGGCCAACAACTACAACCTGGGGACTACCATTTGGTGACCAATGGGTTGATATTTAATTCAAAGGGTGATGTGTTGTTACAGCAGCGTGCTTTTGACAAGTTAAGCCATCCTGGGATATGGACCGCTGATACGGGTGGGGCTGTTTTAGTTGGTGAGACAAGTCAGCAAGCGTTAGTGCGGGAATTATCTGAGGAACTTGGGCTAGCTGTTTCAGCTGACGAGCTGGTGTTTATTGAGACGTTGCGCTATACTGACTGGATTGAAGATTGGTATGCCATCAAATTACCGGATCAGCCGGTGACCTTTCAATTACAAACCGCTGAAGTGGTGGCGGTTCGTTGGGTGAGTTTCGCTGAAGCGCTGGCTAATAACACTGCAAATGGCTTTGATGATAACGACTTATTACACACAGCGAAAGCACGCTTGTTCTAATTGTCGTTTGGCATGAAAAAAGTAGAGATATGGTTTTGTGACACCATATTTCTTTTATTTTGTCGCAATGAGAAAGTAGGGAGCGCCGGATGGCTGATTTTTTTAAACTTGATCGAAATATTCAATTACGCATTGTGATGATGTTTATTACAGTCGCGATTGGTTCCTCGGTCGGCCCCAATATGACCATTTATTATGTGGGATATTTTGGTGCTTTTTTGACGGGGATTTTGTTAGTCCTTGTCCAAGTAGCTGGTTTTCTGGCTGGCTTATATGGTGGTCATCTGGCGGATTTGTGGGGACGTAAGCGGGTTATGATTGCTGGAATTGGCTTAATGACATTAGGCTATTTGCTAGCTGCCGTGATGAATTCACCACTATATATTAATCCCTACATCACGTTTTTTGGTTTCTTGATGGCGAGTGTGGGGTTAAGCTTTGCCTCTCCAGCTGAAGAAGCCATGATGATTGATGTATCGACGGTAAAAAATCGTAAGTTCATTTATGCCATGATTTATTGGGTTATCAATTTAGCGGTGATGATTGGCGCAGGACTGGGTGGTTGGTTTTTCAAAACGGCACGCTTCCAACTTTTGATTGGCACCGCCATTGGGGCCTTGATTAGTCTTATTATTGTCCTCGTATGGATTACTGAAACCTTACCCAAGGACAAACGGCCAACCCATGGTCAGTCGGTTTGGGCAGCGGTGAAAAGTTACCGAACGGTATTTGCAGATCGTCGCTATATGAAATTTATGATCGCAAGTATTGGGGCAACAATTATTTTCACGTCACCAGATTATTATCTTGCCGCACATTTATCTCAAACATTCCATACGATTGATATCGCTGGTGTTGAGATTTTTGGGCAGCGGATGCTATCCATTGTGACCATGGTGAACACCTTCATGATTGTCTTGATGATGGGCATGATGACCAAACTATTTAAACATTGGTCTGAAATGAAAGCGAGTGCGGTCGGTACCGCCTTACAGGGTGGCGGCTTTGCCATCATGTTCTTGTTAACGGACTTTTGGCCACTTATGGTTTTTACCGTGATTTTGACACTTGGGGAAATGATTGTCACACCAGCCAGTCAGTCTCTGCGCGCTGAAATGATGAACCCAGAAAAAATTGGCGCTTATAGTGGTTTTAGTGCCGCGATTCGGCCGATTGGCGCTATTTTAGCGTCTGGGATTGTGAGTGCCTCCGTTTTGGTAGGCAATGTTGGTGCCGCGTTACTATTACTTACAGCTACGGGGATCAGCATTTTGTTTACTTATTTAGCCGTGCAGATGTTACGCGAGAACCGAACAAGTTGAAGTGTTTTGTCGTGACGCACTTTATTATTTTGTTATAATGTAATTAAGCATGATAAACGGTTGTGTCGAGCTGATTTTAAATGAAGGGAAGCGACAACAAGCACAACACAGTTGTTGGATAAACAAGCAAACAGATGTCAGAAATTAAAATTGTCTCAATTGATATTGATGGAACACTCATCAATAATCGTCACGAAATTACACCAGAAGTGAAACGAGCTGTACAAGCAGCTATGGCACAGGGTGTGAAGATTGTTATTACGACTGGCCGACCATTACCTGGTGTCCAAAAGATCCTGTCAGAGTTAAACATTACTGGATCCGATCAATATGTGATTACCTATAATGGTGGCCTCGTACAAACGGCCGATGGGCAAAAGACGTTGTTCCGGCAACCATTAGCGGTATCAGAATTTCAAAAAATTAATGCTTTTATGACGGCACAGCAGATTTATGTGCAGGTTGAATCACATGATGCGGCGTATACAACGAATCATTGTATCCATCCGTGGGCAAGCTTTGAAAACAGCTTGGTTAATCTCCCATTATTTGTGTTGGATTCAGAAGCTGAGTTAGAAAAGATTGCCTTTATTAAGGCGATTGCGAACGCGGAAAGTGATGAACTTGACGCTGTGCAAGCCGCGGTACCAAAGACAATTAGTGAACATGTTAATGTCATTCGCTCAACGGCGAATAATTTGGAATTTATTGATCGTCAAGCTTCAAAGGGTAATGCGTTACTAGCCCTTGCTGATGAATTGGGCGTATCCCATGACGCAACAATGGCGATTGGTGATCAGGCCAATGATTACTCGATGATTGAACAAGCTGGCATTGGCGTTGCGATGGGCAATGCGATTCCAAGCTTGAAAGCAATCGCCGATTACGAAACAGCAAGCAATAATGACTCTGGCGTGGCACGCGCCATTGAAAAATTTGTGCTTAAATCATAATTAAAGTTCGGTTATATAAGATGCGGAGGTCGCAAAATGGACGTTTTATTAGAAGGTGAAGTTACAGCGCTTGTTGGGGAACCCTTAAAGGTTGGTGAAACATTGCCACACTTTAAGTTGGAAGATCAAAATGGTGAAAAGGTTAAAACTGCTGATTTGGTTGGGCAATTGATGTTGATTTCAGTTGTGCCTGATTTGAACACTGGCACATGCACATTGCAAACGCGCCACTTTAATCAAACAGTGGATCAATTTGAAGGCATCCAATTCTTGACAGTGTCAACAAACACGGTTGCCGAACAACGCGACTGGTGTGCGGCTGAAGGGGTTAAGAACTTGCGGATGTTGTCTGATGAACAAGAATCATTTGGCTACGCAACCAAGCTCTACATTCCGTCACAAGGCTTTGATGCCCGTGCAGTTTACATTGTTGATGCTGACGGTGTTGTGCGTTACGCACAAATTGTCCCAGAAGTATCTGAAGAACCAGATTATGATGATGCACTACGCGTTTTACGTGAATTACAGGGGTAAATTGCGTGATCAAAAACAGATTGGGATGTCCCAGTCTGTTTTTTTATGATCTGATAAAAGGCAACGTCGTCAGTGGCGCTTGGCCCTTTTTTTTGTTAAAATAAACAGGGACATTAAATTCACATAAAATATTTGGAGCCAAACATGCCAGAACCTAAATTGAAACTTTTTTCTTTAAGTTCAAATGAGCCACTTGCGGAAAAGATTGCTGAATCCGTGGGTGTCCCTTTGAGTGAAATATCTGTCAAGCGCTTTGCCGACGGTGAAGTACAGATTAACATTGAGGAAAGCATTCGTGGGGATAACGTCTTTGTTATCCAATCAACCGCTGCCCCAGTCAACGATAACTTGATGGAATTGTTGATTATGATTGATGCCTTGCGTCGCGCATCAGCCAACCAAATCAATGTGGTATTACCTTACTATGGCTATGCACGCCAAGATCGTAAGGCGCGTTCGCGTGAACCAATCACAGCCAAGCTTGTTGCCAATATGTTGGAACGGGCGGGCGCAACGCGGGTATTGGCGCTTGATTTACATGCAGCGCAAATTCAAGGTTTCTTCGATATTCCAATGGATCATTTGCAAGGAGCACCGTTGTTAGCCGACTACTTGATTGAATCTGGAATTGCGGACAAGAAGAACGCGGTGGTTGTGTCACCAGATCACGGGGGCATGACCCGTGCGCGTAACTTGAACAATATGTTGGAATTAGAAGCACCGGTAGCTGTCATTGATAAGCGTCGTCCCAAGCCAAATGTGGCCGAAGTCGGCAGCATTGTGGGCGATGTTAAAGGCAAGACAGCCATCATGATTGATGACATGATCGATACTGCTGGTACGATTACCCAAGGGGCCGAATTGATCATGGAACATGGGGCTAAAGAAGTGTATGTTGTTGCGTCACACGCCGTGTTCTCAGGACCAGCGGTTGAACGCTTGCAGAATTCTGTCTTCACAAAAGTGATTGTCACAGACTCAATCAACTTACCTGAAGATAAAAAGTTTGATAAATTAGAAATTGTTTCAGTTGGTGAACTGATTGGTGAAGCCATTCGCCGGATTAATAACAACGAAGCCATTTCATCACTATTTAAAAATCGTTTCCATCGTCGTTCACACTAAACCAGGACTTGACGTTGAACGGTACGGTAAAAAGTCGATGATTCGGCTTTTTTTGTGCAATATATTACAAAATGGCATAAAAATGATATACTTAAAGATAAATAAACTAGCAAAGACGCGTGAGGAGCATATCCATGAGTAAAATTTTGGTTGTGGATGATGAGAAGCCAATCTCAGATATCATAAAGTTTAATTTAACAAAAGAAGGCTATGATGTTGTCACGGCAGCGGATGGTCAAGAAGCCTTAACCATGTTCAGTGACGAAAAGCCAGATCTTGTTTTATTAGATCAAATGTTACCCGAAATTGATGGCGTTGAAGTATTGCGTCAAATTCGTTCAAAGTCAGAAATTCCGGTCATTATGGTGACAGCCAAGGATTCTGAAATTGATAAAGTCTTGGGTCTAGAAATGGGTGCAGATGATTATGTGACGAAGCCTTTTTCTAACCGAGAATTAGTCGCACGTGTCAAAGCTAACTTGCGTAGTCGTAAGGCAGTTGCGCAACATTCAGATGATGCAGTCGTCAATACAGAAGATATTGAACTCGGTGATTTAACGATCCATCCCCAAGCCTATATGGTATCAAAAGCGGGGCAGGATATTGAATTAACACACCGTGAATTTGAACTGTTGTATTATCTTGCTCAACACATTGGGCAAGTGATGACCCGTGAGCACTTGTTGCAACAGGTATGGGGTTACGACTATTTTGGTGATGTCCGCACAGTCGATGTTACTGTCCGTCGCTTACGCGAAAAGATTGAAGACAACCCAAGTCACCCAAACTGGCTCGCAACGCGCCGCGGCGTTGGGTATTACTTACGCCCAGAAGCAGAATAAGTCGCATCGTTTCATACCTTGCAGGTTGAAATAGGCGATGATAACGCTATTTGGTATGGATATCGCAAGGAGACAGACGCAAGGCGTCAGTAACTATGAACAGTACGATCAGTTTTTTTAAATCTATCCGTTTTCGCATCACCCTCGTTTTTGTGTTGCTAATGATTATCGCACTCGAACTTTTGGGTGCGTTTTTTGTACGCCAAATTGAACAGCAAAATTTGGCGACTTTTCAGCAACAAATTACATTACCCAAATATGTGACCGATCAAATTACGACGGCACTTAAAAATCCGGATACAAATGCCGGTAACCACGAGATTCAAGATGTGTTATCGAGTTTAAATAATGATAACTTGCAAGAAGCGCAGGTTATCGATCGTACGGGCACAATTCGTGGGACGTTATCTGTTTCCGGTCAGCAAACCATTGGGCAAAAAACAACGGATTTAAATGCCCAAAAGGCGATTGCTGGCGAGCAATCTTTTTTAAAGACGCGCATTATCAATGATAATGGTGATCGTAAGGAATTATTAACGATACCGCTAGGGGTGACGTCCGGTCGTGTCCGTGATGTGAGTGGGGTCATTGTTGTCGCTGCCAGTTTGGCACCAGTTTATCAACATGTTAATAGCGTGATGCGGCTCTTTATCATTGCTGGTTTAATTGCTTTAGTGGCCAGCATTGGTTTGGCGCTATTCTTGGCACATACTTTAACACGGCCGATTGAACAAATTGATGAACAGACGACTAAAATTGCGAATGGTGACTATTCGATGGTCAACCATATCTACGGTTCTGATGAAATTGGTCATCTTGCCCAATCAGTTAACGAACTCTCCACGCGAGTCGAGGAATCCACGGAAACGGTCAATGCGGAGCGTAACCGGCTGGATTCAGTGCTCACGCACATGGCGGATGGTGTTTTAGCAGCTAACCGACGGGGTGAAGTGACGATTATTAACCAGGCAGCGGCAGATTTTGTCGGCGTCGATCGCGAAGAAGCGATTGGACAACATGTGGTGGATTTGCTACATCTGCGTGGTAAGCGCACGTTGCGTGATATGTTGGAAAATCTGGACGATTTCCAGGTTGATTTGTCAGATGCTGGCAAGGAAGTAGTCGTTCAAGCCTATGTTTCCTTAATTAAACGGCAATCGGGCTTTATTTCTGGTCTTGTTGTGGTCCTACATGATATTACGGAACAACAACGGATTGATTCCGAACGCCGCATGTTTGTTTCCAATGTGTCACATGAATTACGGACACCGTTGACCTCTGTGCGTTCTTATGTTGATGCGTTGGCTGAAGGGGCGATTAATGACCCAGAAATGGCGCAAAACTTTTTGGGCGTGGTTCAGGATGAAACGCAACGTATGATTCGGATGATTAACGACCTGTTGGAGTTATCCCGTTTGGATCAAGGGACGATGGATGTGAAACTTGAGGTGGTGAACCTCAATAGTCTGTTCAATTTTGTCTTAAATCGTTTCGATATGATTATTGAAAACGATGCTAAAAATGCTGACACGCCAAACAAAAGCTATAACATTAAACGCGAATTCACTAATGAGGATGTTTGGGTTGAAGTGGACCCAGATAAATTTACCCAAGTGTTGGATAACATTATGAATAACGCGGTGAAGTACTCGCCTGATGGCGGCACAATTACGGCGCGCTTAATTAAAACGAAGACACGGGCAATTTTAAGTATTTCAGATCAAGGGTTGGGGATTCCAAGAAAAGATTTGGATAATATTTTCAACCGATTTTTCCGTGTGGATAAGTCACGGTCACGCGCTCAAGGTGGGACTGGCTTAGGACTTGCGATTTCAAAAGAAGTCGTGGAAAAGTTTAATGGTCGTATTTGGGTTGATTCCGTTGAAAATGAAGGCTCTACCTTCTATATTTCGTTAGCATATGTGGATGACGCAGATTTAGAGGAGGATGATTGGGATGCGGAATAAACCATTTCTTCTCCAACAAACCATTTTGAATGTGCTCTTGGTCCTTGCGATTGGCGCTTCGGTGGTGTTAAGTGCCTTTACTTTCAAGTCTTTTGGGCCAACGGAAACAGCCAGTCAATCGGCAACACAACAATCCAACCAGCAGCTCATTCAGGTTTTTCGGCCCACGCAGTATATTGTTACCCAAGCGAATGGCCAGCAACATGTTGTCCTGAAAACTGACTCAAAACAAGTGAAAACGATTCGGAACGCACTGATGTCAGCGCGTTTTTCCGATGCGCAAACAACCACGGTCAGTACGCAGCGGATAGAAAAAATTTTAAGCACCAAAAGCGCCTTAGTGTTGCGGTATCCAGATGTGATCCCAATTGATTATTTCAATACACGTTATAATCAACAAGTTGAACGCCAAAAGGCACTGAACTTTGATTACTTTGTGTTGGCGCTTGATCAGTCTAATAATGGTTATTTTGTAAATACCAAAAAGCGACAGATCACCACGGTTAAAGTGGCGCGATTGGATGACGATGA
>NZ_CBDKZH010000009.1:0-24015 GCF_965300815.1 Leuconostoc sp. | reverse complement strand
ACCTGGTTGCCAGTAGTCTGTGCAATCACAACTTTAATTGCTGTGGTACCAATATCAAAACCACCCGTCACGCCTGCGTTATTCATGCGTTGTGCCCCTTTACAAAATTATTTTTTATAAAATATACCTAATAATAATAATAGCATAAAATAGGTATCTTACGCCACCGATTATGGCGTTTGTGTCGTTTTCTCAGCCGCGTTTTTTTGCGGTTTATCCTGGGTCACCCCATACGCATGTGAGTAGGCCCCAAACTGCAAATCAACAATCCCTTTTTCAGGCATTTGGGCTGCAATGCCAGGATAATAACTAATCTTTTGACCAAACGTTTTGCTGGTCGCATACACTGTATTGCCATCATCCATAATAATTACCAAACGATGCGCATTGTCTTTATTAGGTGACAGCGTAATTTGACTGATATTTTGACGTAAGGTCAACTCCAGTCCAACAAAGCCTTGGACAACTTGTTGTAATTCTGATTGCGATTTAAACCCTGCATAAACTGGTGCATCCCCTTTTGCTGCAGCAACTTTTTGTTGCAGCCCATTACGATCCACCCCCAGCCACTGCCCATTTTGATATACATAACCAGCCGTAACTTTTTCAATTACTTTAATGGTCACATGCTGGCCGTTAACCGTGACTTGCGCTGCATCAACAGCTGGATTCTTTTGCAAAATACGTTGCACAATAAAATTGGTTTGCCCAGTCACACGCCAAAGCGGTGTGTTTTTCTTAATATTGGCATCTGCTTCAATTGCCGTTGCTGGAATTGTCGCTGATTGTACGGTGACAGTCTGAACAACTCGCCATGGTTGTAGCAACACAATCAAACTGATGATGACCAACACAAAGATTACCAAGTTCAGCCAAAATTGACGCGGTATCGATTTTTTTAATCGCATGTTGTTTGTTGCATCAGTCAAAATATCAATCTTTCTTTTCTGAAATTGCTGACAAAAGCAGCTGATACAAGCGATCGCCAGCATCTGGCATGCCAACCTTTGTGGCTTGTGCGGCCATCTTATCGCTCGTGGTCGTGTCTAATAATAATTGATCTGCTGCGGCAATAAGTGTCTGACCATTGAGTTCTGGTTCAGGAATAATTAGTGCTGCACCAGCATCGACTAAGCTTTTGGCATTCTTAGTTTGATGGTCGCCTGTGACGTGTAAGCTTGGGACCAAAATAGAAGGAATGCCCAACGCTGTAATTTCAGCAATTGATGTTGCCCCTGCGCGTGACACAATCGCTGTTGTTTGTGCCAAGACTTCTGGCATGTTATCAATATATGGCACAATGCGAATATTATCAGCTGCTGAGATACCTTGCGCTTGCAATAAGTTAATGACGTTATCATAGCGCTTGGGGCCAGTAACAATCACAATTTGATAAGGCCGTGTATTCAACTCATTCATCGCTTCGATAACTGCTAAGTTAATGGCTGGGGCACCTTGTGAGCCACCAAAAATCAACAATGTTGGCTTATCATCTCGCAAGCCCAGAGTTTGCCAAGAAAAAGTTGACTTCAATTGTGCAACTTGTTGCGCACGTGGATTACCGACTAAAGTCACTTTATCTGTGGGGAATTGGTCTTTTGCGACACTAAAAGCGACCCCAATCTTGGTTGCCCCACGTGCCAAAAATTTATTGGTCACGCCAGCGACTGAATTTTGTTCATGAATCACAGTTGGAATATGCATCCGTTGGGCCGCATAAACAACAGCACCGGCCACGTAACCACCTGTTCCAACCACAACATCTGGTTTGAACTCTTTAATAATCTTTTTTGACTGCTTCACTGCTTTCAAGAATAGCCGCACAGTTTGAATATTGTCCAGTGATAATGAGCGCCTGAATCCTTGAACGGCCAATTGCTTAAACGCCATGCCAGTTGGTGGGACAATATTGGCTTCGACCCCCCGTTCTGACCCAACATATAAAAATTCTGCATCCGGATCATGTTGCTTAATCACTTCTGCTAATGCTAAAGCTGGATAAATGTGGCCACCTGTGCCACCACCTGATAAAATTACACGCATATTATCGCCCCAAAACTTTCTTTAATTCACTTACAAATGCCTCACCGCGGATTTCAAAGTTATCATACTGATCCCAACTTGCTGCGGCCGGTGATAATAAGACCACATCGCCGGCTTGCGCCAAGGTGACAGCAAGTCTGGCCGCGGCGGCGACATCATCAACCGTTTGAACGGGTAGACCAGCCGCTTGGGCAACAGCAACAACCTTTTGTTGCGTTTCACCAAAGGCCACCACAGTTTTAACATGGGTCATATTTGGCAACAAACGTGTTAAGTCATCACCTCGATCTAGACCACCAGCCAACCAAATTGTGGGTTGGTCAAAACTATCCAACGCCGTTTGCGTCGCCTCAATATCTGTCGCTTTGGAATCATTGTAATACATTACTGCTTGGTCGGTAAACAAATATTCTAATCGATGCGCCACACCGCCAAATGACGCAAGCACTTGGCGAATTGCCTCATTTTCTACGCCGGCAAGTTTGGCTACTGTGACGGCCGCTAAGATATTTTCAAGATTATGTGGCCCAACCAGTTTAATGGCGGTCAGCGGCATCACAACTTGATCATCAATCACTAAATTGCCCGCTGTCGCTGCCACACGGTGACCCGATTGTGTCCGTGAAAAGGGTACCACTTGCGCAGCTGTATCTGCAGTAAACTGCGCTGTGTCTGGGCTATCAGCATTCAGCACCAACGTTTGCGCCGCCGTTTGATTTTGTGTCAATTGAAACTTTGCTGCGACATACTGTTCACGTGTACCATGATAATCCAAATGATTAGCAAAAATATTGGTGATTAAGGCAATATCTGGTTGGATATCCGGCACACCCATTAATTGAAAACTTGATAATTCTAATAGCAAGGTATCATCAGCAGTTAATGCAGGTACCACTTCACTCACTGGTGTTCCGATATTGCCGGCCGTCGTTACCCGTTGACCATCTGCTAATAACATGTCACGAATAAGTGACGTGGTAGTGGTCTTCCCATTTGAACCAGTAACAGCAATCAGACGGCCTTCAAACGAACTTAATGCGACTGCTACCTCGGTTAGTACAGGAATATCAAGAGCCATGGCACGTTGTACCAAAGCTGTGTCATAAGGAATACCAGGATTTTTGATCAAGTAATCAAATGATGCGTCCAGAGGTGTCGCCTCATCATGATTAATGAAAGTCACACCAGCAGCTTGTAACTGGTTAAAGGTGTCGTCCGGTGCAAAATCACCACCATTGACAACCGTCACTTGAGCACCCAGCGCCACAAGACGTTGGGCTGCTGCTTTACCAGAGCGCGCCCAACCAAATACCATCACTTTTTTATTGTTGAATGCTTGTGCCTTCATATTCTCCTGCTCCTTATTTTTTATGTACGTAGGCTAAATTGCCTACCTGTATTAATTCATGTAAAAGATGCCCGCAACTGCTAAGATCGCTGACACAATCCAAAATAGGGTGTCGATTTGCCATTCACTCCAACCAAACTTTTCAAATGAATGATGAATTGGGGCCATGGGGAAAATCCGCTTATGCCAGTAATGGTACCCGACCGTTTGAATAATGACGGATAATGTCTCAATCACAAAAATCAAACCGAACCAAACCAATGAGAATGGAATCCCCAATAAAATTGATTCCATGGCTAATCCAGCTCCTAATGCCAGCGAACCAGTATCGCCCATAAAAATTTTCGCCTTTGGCTTATTGAAAATTAAGAAACCAAGGAGCGCACCGATAACCGCAAAGTTAAAGATGACAATCGTTTGCTGATGCATGTTATTGGCAATGACCGCATAGGCCGCATAAACGACGATACTCGTTCCGGCAAGCAACCCATCCAGGCCGTCCGTCAAATTTGTGGCGTTTGACCAACCCACCAGCCAGAACCACAAAAAGATAAAGTAAAAGATACCCAAGTGCAGCGTACCAAGGAGCGGTACATACAACGTAAATGGCACGCCCATCGCCCACATCATGATCATAATCACAACGGCACTAATAGTTTGCGCCGCTAACTTTGGCTTAAAAGCAAAGCCTTCATCAGCACGTCGCACCATTTTCAAGGCATCGTCAATCCCACCAATCACCGCATAGGCGAGTAAAGCCATGACCGGTAATGACATGGCTGCCAAACCGGCAAACCCGGCTGTGGCACCTGCCCCAATCAAGGCACTCAACGCGGCAGCCGCGACAAACAATGCGCCACCCATACTTGGGGTACCGGCTTTGGCTTGATGATCCGGCCCTAAACGCCGAATCACGGCCTGTTCCTTAGATTGTTTTAAGAACTTAATTACCATCGGCATGAAAATTACCGTGACAATGAACGCTCGGGCTAAAGCCCATAAATTATCTGACATTTGCTCTCTCCTACTGCTTCTCTTTTAATGTGATGGCCACTTGACTGGTGTTGACAACCAATTGGTCTTTGGCAATGCTTTGACTCGTGACATAACCAGAACCTGTCCAAGTCAGTTTAAACCCTGCTGCATCAGCAAATGCTTGCGCATCAGTCAAACTCCAACCGGTCATATCAGGTAAATGAGTATTGCCTTTGGCCTTCAAAATAACAAGCTGATTGGTCAGTGACTTTTGATCTGGTAACAACGACTGTGCCGTAATGTTACCAGTTGACCCAACCACCGCCGTTCTAAAGCCTGCTTGTGTCATTGTGTCGGTCGCATCTTGAATGGATTGCCCCACCACATTAGGCACCGTTTGTTTGGTTGTTTTTGATTTTACCGCACTATCACTACTATTTAAAGCTTGCAGCATCAAAGGCTGAAAAACTTTGTTCATCGTGATTTGAATCGTGGGATCTGGGAAAACCTTTGGTTGCTGAACGGCCAAATAGAAAATATATTTTGGATTTTTTTCCGGTGCTAAGACCATCACCGAATGAATCGCGTTATTCAACCCTTGCAGATATTGCCCACCTTGTGAAATCTGGGCCGTTCCAGTCTTAGCCGCAATTTGATAGCCATATTTGCGCAAGTCAAATTCTTTGGCAGTCCCTGTTTTTTGATTAACAACATCAATCATGTACTTACGGACTTGTTTCGCCGTACTAGCTTTGATGGGACGCGCAACTTCGACCGTTTTGCCTTGTTCAACAACGGCACCGGTCGCTGGATTGACCACTTTATCCACAAAGTATGGTTTGATTTCCTTACCATCATTGGCGATAGCAGAATAGGCTTGTAACATTTGCAACGGTGTCACACTAATCCCTTGACCATACGCCGTATTGGCTTGGTCAATGGGATAATCAAATGAAATATTACCTGCTGACTCATTACTTAGCCCTGAATGTGTAGATTGTAAAAAGCGGAACTTTTCCAGATATTGGCGCCAAGTCGTTGCGCCTAACTTCTGCTCAACTTTGGCAAAGGCCACGTTTGAAGAACGCCAGAACCCCTCTCGATACGTTAGCACCCCTTGATTTTGACCAAAAGCATCGACCACTTTTTTGCCATCAATCAACAGTGTTCCTGATTGATAAGTGTCATCTGGCTGCCACTTACCTGTATCAATGGCGGCCGCCAGCGTGATGCCTTTCATCGTTGAACCAGGTTCAAATGGCCCTTGGTCTAATAGATTAGTCCAAAGCTTTGGGCTATCGTTTTTATCATTGGGATTAAAATTAGGCCGTTGGGTAGCTGCGACAATCCGACCCGTTTTTGCTTCCATCAACACCCCAACCGCTGACTCAGCTTTCGTTGTGGCAAACAGATCATCCATCCGTGTTTCTAATGTGTTTTGCAAATTATTATCTAACGTGAGATACACATCATTCCCATTTTGGACGGTTTGACTGCCCTTGGTGTTTTCTTTTTGGCCATCATACTGCTTAATGCCATTTTTACCCGCTAAAGTACTATTTTCAGCGGCTTCAATACCCATCAAACCTGACTGCACCATTTGGCCCGTTTGGGTATCCTGATTACTTTTCGTCATGCCGATTAAATGTGAGGCTGTGCTATCTTCAGGATAACTACGTGCCGCATGCGGCGTGAAGTTAATCCCTGGCAAATTCATTGCCTTAATTTTTTCATATTGGGCAATCGACAAATTTTTACTAGCTTGGCCTTTTGTTGAGATAAATTCAACTTGATAAGCTTTCTTTTCCAGACGCTTCAAAATTTCTGATTTGCTCATGTCAATGACTTGGCTTAACTTTTCAGCTGTCAGTTCCGGATCTTCAACGTGACCGGAACCCGCCACGTACTTGCCAGTCTTGGGGTCTTTGGTGCGTAATACTTTTTTGTCTAACACGGCATACATATCATAAACCGTTGTATTTTCAGCCAAGACATTACCCGACGCATCAAAAATGCGACCGCGGTTGGCTGGCACAATTTGTTTCGCCATAAAGGCTTGTCTGGTCGCATCGTTGAGGTTATGGCCGTCTACAGAACCACTTGCAATAATAAAAAGACGTATCCCGAGTCCGAGTGTCACAAGTATCATTGCCCCCAACAATACACCACCAAAAATTTTGGCGTTCTGTGTGACTCTTCTATTCGGTATACGTCTCACGTTTTTTTTCATCATTATTGGTTAACATTTCTAACGTTGCTATCTGATAATGTCATATCATACTTTTTAGCAACCTCGTCTAAGTTCTTTTTGCTTGTCTTACTTTGAATGTCACTACGTAACGCATCATTCGCCTGTTTTGTTTCATCAATTTGCGTTTGCATGACTTGCATGTTCGTACGCGCCGCATTAGCTTGCATACTTGAAAAGACAACGCCCACCATCAAAATCATTACCACGGCAGACACAAAAGCCACCATCATCCGTTCTTTTCTTGTCCAACGTGCAGGCTTGTATTTAATCCGTGTTTTAGGTTGTGATAGCGGTATAGCTTCCGCAGTCGTGGTATATTGATATGCATTTTGTGCCATATGCAGCTCCTAAATCTTATTGTCGTGCGATACCACGTAACTTGGCTGATTCTGACCGGTGATTGTCGGCCATCTCATCTTGACTAGGTAGTATTGGCTTGCGAGTTAACAATGTGTAATCGGCTTCAAATTGCCCTGGCAAAACGGGTAAGCCAGCAGGTAATTCGGGCGCGGTTGTCTTTTCACGAAACATTTGTTTAACGAGACGATCTTCTAACGATTGGAAGGTAATCACGCTAATGCGGCCATCGGGGGCCAATAAATCAATCGCTTGTGTCAAAGAATCTTCCAACGCACCTAATTCATCATTGACGGCAATGCGTAATGCTTGGAACGTACGTTTGGCCGGATGACCACCCTTACGTCGTGCTGGTGCTGGAATCGCTTCTTTGATAATGTCCACTAATTCAAACGTTGTATTGATTGGTCCGTTTTCCCGATGCTGCTCGATTTTACGTGCAATTTGCTTTGGGAAACGATCTTCGCCGTAACGGCTGAGAATACGTAATAAATCATTGAAAGGCCAGTCATTAACAATTGTTTTCGCCGTTAATGTTTGACGTTGATCCATCCGCATATCTAATTCAGCATCGTAATTATAGCTAAAGCCCCGTTGCCCATCATCAAATTGCACAGAACTCACGCCAAGATCATAAACAATGCCGTCAACGGCCGTGACACCACGTTCTGCTAATGCTGACTTGAGCGTTCGGAAATTTTGATGAATTAAGACCAGCTTACCGGCCGCAATTTCATCAGCATACAGTTTGGTGTTGTATTGAATCGCGGTGTCATCTTGATCAAAGCTATACAGCGTCCCAGTCGTTAACTGCTTTAGGATTTCACCTGTATGACCACCACCACCTAGTGTGGCATCCACGTAAAGACCGTCAGGTTTAATCTCAAGTAAGGCAACTGCCTCATGGAGGAGTACTGTGACATGTTCAAATTCTGACATTAAAACCTTCCTTTTCAACTAGAAGTCAAAATCAACTAGTCCTTCTGCAATCTCATCAAAGTTATCCGCCGTCGCTGATGTATAGGCTTGCCAACGTGCTGCTTGCCAGATTTCAAATGAATCACCGGAGCCGGTCACGATGACATCTTTTTCCAAACCAGCATATTCTCGCAAATTGGCCGGTACAATAATACGCCCTTGCTTATCAATTTCCGCTTCCATGGCACCAGCCAAAACAAAGCGTTTAAATTGGCGCGCTTCTTTTTTCCCTAAAGGGAGTTCATTTAATTGTGTTTCTAATTTTTCCCAGATAGGCATTGGCATGGCACGTAATGCGTGTTCCATCCAACGGGTGACAACAAACTTGTCGCCTAACTGATGACGAAATTTTGCCGGTATTATGAGTCGCCCTTTTGCATCGAGCGTATGTGAATATTCGCCCATGAACATAAGGACCACCCCCATTAAAAAATCTATACTATTAATTTACCACATTTACCCACTTCCCTCCACCTTATTCCCATTTTGTCACAATTTAGTAAATTTATGACACAAAAAAAGTACGACTATCCCTTGATAGTCGTACTTTCTGTCAAAGTGGGTGTCAGTGGGAGATAAACCCAAAAACGGTCACAATCATTAACAAAAATGCTGCAAATAGCCCACTCCAGACCCAAAATCGTCGCCAAAATAACCAAAGTGACCAGCGGTTACGTAACAAATACCAGGACAACACAATTCCAATGACACACCACCCCATCAGCATCCAGGCCCACCAACTCACACCAAAGCGTTCACCCATGGCAAAGTGCAGGCACAACCAAAGCGGGATGACTGCAAGATCTAACAGGCTAAACTGAAATTTGCCAACATGAAATTTACGATTAACCGTCAATGCGATAACCAAGATTATCACCGCGCCAACCGACCAAAACCACCATTGCATATCACTACCTCTATGTTCCTCATCTTAAACCAGAATACCGAAACTCCCCCAAAAAGGCAAGCCGCGGTCGTTTGTGAATTGCACCGCATGAAGAGATTATGTTAAACTAAATGGGAATAACTTTACGAGGTAGACTATGACTGACGAACAAACGCCGCGACCAACGAACGCCAAATTACAAGCTGAAATTGACGCGAAGCTCAACCAACACCGTATGCCAAAAATCGAACGCAAATCACGGACACGCATTGAAAAAATGACTTTAGTCATGGCGTGGTTAATGATCATTTTGATGATTGGTGGTGTCTTTTACGCCTCAATCAACGCCCTAGGTTGGTTATAATCACCACTAAAAAAAGCAGCTCACGCTGCTTTTTTTAGTGTCATCTGTTATTCAACTGCTAACAAATATGGGTATAGTGGTTGTTGACCGTCATGAATTTCAACTTCGAGATCGTCATCAATCGCTAAAATAGCTGCTGCTAACTTGTCAGCATCCTTTTGCTTGAGATCTTCTCCGAAAATAATTGTGACAATTTCAGAGTCGTCATCTAACATTTGGCTCACAGCTTCCAGCGCTGCATCATAGACTTTCTTGGTCACAACGGCAATATCGCCATCAAGAATGCCCAACCAATCACCATCATGAATTTCAACACCGTCAAGCACAGTGTCACGAACGGCTTGCGTAATTTGTGCAGACTTCACTTCAGCCATCGCAGCAGCCATTTCATCAGCATTTGTAGCCAAATCAGCGTCTGGATTATAACCCATCATTGCGGTCAAACCTTGTTGAATCGTCCGTGTCTTCACAACTTGTGCTGGGATGTCAACTAAATCAACTGCTTGTTCAGCGGCCATGAAAATATTGGAATTGTTTGGCAAGATAATTGCTTGCTTAGCGCCACTAGCTTCAATTGCCGCCACGATATCTGCTGTCGATGGATTCATCGTTTGGCCACCAGAAATGACTGTGTGTACGCCTAAGCTCTTAAAGAGTTCGGCCACACCGTCACCAGCCGCAATCGTAATAACCGCCGTATCTGAAACTGGTACATTGGCAGCAACCATTTTGGCCGCTTGGTTTTCTTCAGCACGTTGTGCGTCGATGACTGCTTGTTGTTGATCACGCATGTTATCAACTTTAACTTTCACCAAAGAACCAAAATGTGTGCCCCAACCAATCACTTCGCCTGGGTTTTCAGTATGCACGTGCACCTTAACGATTTCATCATCATTAATCACAAGTAAGGAATCGCCTAATTCGGCCAAATGATTATAGAAAGGTTCGTAATCAAATTCACGGTCAAAAGTTGTCCCTTTGCCGATCTGAACCATCACTTCAGTACAATAACCATATTCAATATCGTCAGGATCTAAATTACTGTTGGCTTGGGCGCCAGCGTGTAATTCCTTCACCATTTGATCCAACGCCGCATTGTCAGGGGCTTGCAAATCTTCTTCATTAAAGTTGCCACTCAACACTTGATAAAAGGCACGTAAAACAAAGACCAAACCTTGACCACCTGAATCAACAACGCCAACTTCTTTCAAAACTGGCAATAATTCAGGGGTGCTATCAAGGGCTGCTTGAGCTGCTTCATCCACAGCTTGCATGAGCACCACAACATCATCGGTTTCTTCAGCCACTTGATTAGCTTTGGCAGCTGCTTCGCGAATCACCGTCAAAATCGTCCCTTCAGTCGGCTTCATCACTGACTTGTAAGCGATTTTTGCCCCAGACATCAAAGCATCGGCCATATCACGCGCTGACAATGTTGCCTTGTCTTCGACCGCATTGGCAAAACCACGGAAAATTTGTGACAAAATGACGCCAGAATTCCCGCGCGCGCCCATCAATAACCCTTTTGATGTGGCCTTTGCCAAAGCACCAATATGGGTATCAAGCGCATCACGTTCATATTGGGCACCACTCGCCATGGACAGGCTCATGTTTGTGCCTGTGTCACCATCAGGTACGGGGAACACATTTAATTTATTAATTTTATCCGCATTGGCAGCTAATGACGCCGCTGCAGCGTTAATCATCTTACCAAATTCAACATTGGTAATGGTCGTTATCTTAGTCATGACACTCCTAGTCTGTGACGCGTACACCTTGAACAATCACGTTAACTTCTGTTGCGTGAATGCCAAGCAATGCGTCAAGATTATATCTCACTTTTCCTTGAACTGATTTTGAAATTTCTGATAATTTTGTGCCGTATTGTGCTACCAAGTAAACATCAACGCTCACACCGTTGTCTTCTTGATGCACCACAACACCTTTGGCGTAATTTTCACGATTCAAGATTTGGTTCATCCCATCACGAAAAGCGGCTTTTGAGGCCATGCCGACAACACCTGGATTTTCAATCGCTGAGCCACCCACGATCGTTGCAATGACATCATTTTCAATTGTGATGTCACCATTTTTAGCCTTAATTTTAATCGCCATAATTCATCGAACACGGCCAGTAACCACAATGCCTATTGCCATCGCGTTGACCGCGCATTTCCTCCTTAAAGGTTTACTGCTACTATTTTAACACATATCTCAACGCGAAACGTTTTCTTAGCAGTTATACCACATAAAAAAACCACCTAAATGGTGGTCGTTTTATGTCAGCCGTACTTGAATAATCAACCAAAACGACTGTCATCGTTTTGTCGATTATACGCGTTCGATTGAACCGTTCTTCAATCCGGCCTTCAAAGTACGCGCTGTTAAATAAACTTTCTTTGCAGGCGCACCATTAATCTTAACAGTCACTTTTTGCAAATTTGGCTTCCAGCTACGACGACTTGAGTTCAACGCGTGTGAACGTTGGTTACCAAAGCGTGTGCGTGCGCCTGTAATAGCATCTTTTGCCATGTTCGACCCTCCTTTTCGAGCCAATGATTTAAAAAAGCTCTTTCTACAACAATAGTAAATTTTACCAGGTTTTCGCAACTATGGCAAGTTATTTCGTATATTTCGCTAAAACATTTGCTAATTGGTCTTTTGTGTGGAAACCAGTCAAACGTTCAACCACTTCCCCATCCTTTTGAACAAGCAATGTTGGAATCGCGCGGATACCAAATTCAGCAGGTGTTTCAGGATTTTCATCGACATCCATTTTAACAAATTCCACGTTGTCGACTTCATCAGATAACGCTTCTAATACGGGTGATTGCATCCGACATGGGCCACACCAAGTTGCCCAAAAATCAGTAATTGTCACACCATTGGCGGTTGCCGCCTTAAAATCTGCATCTGAAATTGCTTTTACAGTCATTACTATTCCTCCTTAGTACCTGACAATCAAAAAAACATTAATCTTTTGATTGTGTCACCATAACAATACCAGTTTTGAAGCTGATATGCACAATATCTGCTTTAAATTCGTTAGATGACCACATTTTAGCCACATTATCGGTCAGTGATAACGGATACTTTGCGTCAATAATTTGAAAATCTTTGACGTCATTTAGCGGCATAAAACCAAGATACTTCGTCCCTGGTATTTGATGCACTTCCTTCTCACCAGGCTTCACATAACTCACCACATTTAAGCGATCAATAAATTGGGTTTTTTCGACAATCGCGTCAAAAACGGGGTTCGCCATCAACCATAAATTACTCAATAAATGGTCGACACGCCCACCCGTTGCCCCAAATACTTTGATTTGGTCTGGTTGCTGTCTTTGGGCGTATAGCAGTGCTAATTCCGTATCCGTTTCATCTTTTTCTGCTTGCACATGCATAATTTCATTGGCTTGTAAATGCGCTTGCAACGTCGCCAATTCAGCGTCTGTCAGCGAATCAAAGTCGCCAACCGCCATCATCATCGGGAGGCCACGTTCATATAAACGCCAAGCACCGCGATCCGCCCCAATCCATAAGCCTGGTTCTTGAAAGAGATCATCCGGCCAAAGTTCAGTTGGCGCGCCAGCTAAAATGTTAATTTGCATTATTTTGTCAAGGCTTTCAAACGGGCAATTTTGGCAGCTGGATCCACTTTATCATAAACATAAGAACCTGCAACAAAAACATTAGCCCCTGCTTCATAGGCCGCCACAACGGTTTCATCGTTGATACCACCATCAACTTGGATATCAAAGTCATAACCTAATTCATCACGCACTGCACGCAATTGGGCAATCTTTTCAAGTGTTGATGGCAAGAACTTTTGTCCCCCAAAGCCTGGGTTTACAGTCATGACCAATACTTGATCAACCATATCAAGCACGGGTTCAATGGCTAGAACGGGTGTTCCTGGGTTAATGACAACTTCCGCCTTAACGCCCTTGTTCTTAATCATTTGTAGGGCACGGTGAATGTGTGGCGTTGCTTCAACATGCACCCCGATGATGTCGGCACCGGCATCGGCAAATTCATCAACGATTTTTTCGGGATTCGTCACCATCAAATGTACATCTAAGACCATATCAGTCTCTGGACGGAGTTGCTTGACCCAGTTTGGTCCGTAAGAGATTGATGGCACAAAGTTACCATCCATGACGTCAATGTGTAAATATTCAGCACCAGCTGCTTCAACGAGCTTAACATCACGTTCCAAATTGGTATAGTCCGCGCTTAAAATTGATGGCGCAATAATTCCTGACATGCTTAATTCCTTCTTCCTAAAAGTTTCGATTATCTGTATTATATCTTGGCTTTTGCGCCTTAATCAGGTCGTAGAATGCCTTATAACTATTATACCGTGATTCCGCAATCGCGCCAATAGACACCGCTGCCTTCACGGCACACCCTGGTTCATTCAAATGGCGGCACCCACGGAAACGACAATCCTGTCGATAAGCGACAAATTCTGGGAAATAATTGTCGAGTTCATCAGCTGGAAAATCAAACACTTCATAGGATGAAAAACCTGGTGTGTCCGCAATTAAGGCGTCATCAACTTGAATTAACGTCACTTGACGCGTCGTATGTTTACCACGACTCAATGCTTTAGACACCTCACCTGTTGCCAAACCAAGTTCTGGTGACAAATGATTAAGTAGCGTTGATTTCCCAGCCCCTGTTTGCCCCATAAAGACGGCCACACGATGCGACAATGCTTGTTGCAATGCTGCAAAGGCCACATCTTCTGCGCCTGGTTGCGGCAAAATCACCGTGTAACCAATTTTACGATACGTCTCAGCAACTGCCATCGCTTGCTCAAATTCAGCCGGTGACAATAAATCGGACTTAGAAAAATAGATCAATGGTGTGACATTTGCCGCTTCCAAGGCAACCAACTGGCGATCCAGCAAGTTCGGTGCAAAATTTGGCTCCTTCAATGCCGTCACAATGACAGCCACATCAATATTGGCCACTGGTGGCCGTACTAAGGCATTTTCACGTGGATGAATCTTCCAGATCAATCCCTCATCATTTTCACTCTCAAAGTCGACAAAATCGCCCACCAGTGGTTTTTTTCCTGACTTACGGAATTCACCACGGGCACGCGTCCGTTCAACTGTCCCATCACTTGTTTGTATATCATAATAACCGCTTAACGAGCGGATAATTCGTCCTGTTTTCATAATGTTATTGTAACAAAAAAGCCGACCGTAATCGACTTGAATTTACTTCACTATCAGGCAAAGCGGTTATTTAGATGAGGCACTCGCACTACTGCTTGAAGTGCTACTTGATGAACTACTACTTGAGCTACTTGAACTGCTTGCACTACTGCTTGAGGCGCTGCTTGTATCTTGTGGCCCTTGTGAAATCGTCACTAACAAAACCATATCCTTGGTAATACTTGAACCACCTCGAATTGATTGACTGATCACATAATCTTTTTTCGTGTCCCCATCAAACTGGGTGTTAAAATTAACCACGATATTGTGCTGAGTTGCCCAATCTTGTACTTGTTGCTGGGTTGCCTTACCCGTGAAATCCGGCACAACAATCTTGACTGCACCAGTTGACACTGTAAAGACAACCGATGTTTGGGTTGGATCCACTTTGCCATTGGCATCAATTGACTGGGCAATAATCTTCCCAGCTGGCACATCATCTGATGGGATGCCTTCTTTCGTGATGGCATAGCCTTGGGCACGTAATTGCGCTGACGTTAAACTATAGTCAGTCCCAACATAGTCACCAAAACGCACCTTGGCGCGACCAGAAGACACAATCAAATTAATCGTATCGCCCTTGGTTGCTGCGGTTCCTGATGTTGGTGTTGTGCGCACCACATGACCTTCTGCAATGCTTTTAGACGTGGTCGAACTGACACTGCCAACTGTCAAACCTGCTCGCTTTAAGCGACTCGTAGCAGCGTCTTGACTCAAATTTGTCACATCAGGCACAGTCACCTTACTTGATTGATAATTTAAAAAGAAAATCCCAGCAATCGCCAAAACAAGTAAGCCCAGCACCACCCACGGCCATTTATGCGCCTTACGAAATTTAATCCCGTTAAATTTCAAAACGTGCCGAACATACGATGGTGTCCGGTCAACAATTTTGGCGATGTTTTTAATCGCGTAACCTTTTTTACCATATTCAATGATTGTATCGGTCACCGACGGTTCTTCCGGTGCTTCTTCTGGGAAAATTTTATCTGACGACACCCCTGTTTTGAGTTGGTCTTGAATTTGTGCCATCGGAATAATGCGCGTATCATCAGACGTTTCCGACATTGGCGCAAAGCGTTCTTCATCCGCACGACGTGCTGACAAGACTGAACTCAAGTCATCCGCCATCGCCGCTGCACTCATATAACGATCTTGTGGGCGTTTCGCCGTTGCCCTTAAAATCACGTTTTCCAAGGCTTGAGGAATTCGTGGGTCAAAGTCACGCACGGAGGGCATTTCCGCCGTTGCATGCTTCATCGCCACTGCAACCGGTGTGTCACCTTCATAAGGAACTTGCTTCGTGAGCATTTCATAAAGCATCACGCCCAACGCATAAATATCTGACTTAGCCGAGGCAAAGCCACCACGCGTTTGTTCAGGCGATAAATAATGGACTGAGCCGATAACCGTGTTAGTTTGCGTCAGTTCTTGCGATGACTTCGCCACAGCAATACCAAAATCCGTAATCTTCACGTCACCTTGTCGGTCAATTAAAATATTTTGGGGCTTCAAATCACGGTGAATAATATCAGCATCATGGGCAGCTTGTACGGCACTTAAAATTTGTAGCATAATATCAACAACTTGTTGATAAGGGATTGGGAAATTTTCGGCAATGAATGTTTTTAAATCCATGCCATCCACATATTCCATCACCAAATACTGCGTGCCTTCATATTCACCAGTATCATAAATCTGCACAATATTTTGATGCACTAGTTCAGTTGCCGCAATCGCTTCGCGCTTAAAACGTTCGACCAGATCAGTGTTGTTTTTCATATCCAGACGCATCATTTTAAGGGTCACGTCGCGGTCTAAAAATTCGTCGTGCGCCAAATAAACATTGGCCATACCACCACCACCAAGTGATTTGATGATTCTATAACGGTTGTCTGTCACTGTATCTGGTAACATATTTACTTTGTATCCTCTTCATTATCACGACTTACTAATAATGCCGTCACATTATCTGGGGCGCCATTACGATTTGCAGCCGAAATTAATTCATAAGCTCGCATATCAAGTGTTGTCGCTTGTTGCATAATGTCCGTCATCGTCCCGACATCAAGCACTTTGGTAATGCCATCAGAGGTTAAAAATAACATATCATTTGCGACAAATGGATATTGCGCAATCTCAATATCCGCACGGTCATCGACCCCAAGATAACGGGTCACACTATTAGCTTGCGCTAGGCGCTCAGCTTCTGCTTGACTCATAGTCCCTGCACGCACTAATTCATTCTTCAAGTTATGGTCACAAGAAATTTGCGTGAGTACCTGATCATGGAGTAAAAATGCTTTGGAATCGCCCAGATTGCCGAGCACGATTTGATCATCAAAAATGACCGCAATCAGCAAGGTTGTTGCCATCTGCTTCAAATCTTCAAAACGTTGACCCGCAGCTAAAATGGCTTGATTCTCTTGGTGCGTCGTTTCTTTTAGCCAATCAATTGTTGACTTCATGGTTTCAATTGTTGTTGTTTCCCAGGCATGTCCAAAATGTTCAACAGCCATCGCACTGGCGACCTCACCCCCACGAGTCGAGGTCACACCGTCAGCGACCATAACCATTAAACGACCGGCTTGATTGGTAAAGCCGCCAACATAGTCCTGATTTTCCTGGCGTTTGACACCAGAATCTGTATGAAATGCTACTTGCATAGGTTTCTTTTCTATCACATGCTATTTGCGTATTAGGCGTTTGTGCCTGATTTCTTCTTCAGCGTTGCCACGAAGAAACCATCAGTATGGTAATCGTTTGGATAGATATGCAGCACCGCTTCTTGTCGATCGGCTTTTAGATCATGCGCTGTTTGCGTTTTCACTAATTCGAACTCCGGATGCTTGGCTAGGAATTGCGCAATCACATCGTCATTTTCTTGACGTAAAATTGTGCAAGTGCTGTACACTATCATACCATTTTCAGCCACATTTTGGCTAACTGAATCCAGAATTTCGCCCTGCAAACGCGCTAAATTCTGGACATCTTCAAGGGTTTTGTCATAACGAATCTCAGGCTTGCGGCGTAATAAACCAAAGCCAGAACAAGGGGCATCGACTAAGATACGGTCAAACTTGGTTGCCACTTCAGTCGGCACTTTTCGTGCATCTAAGACTTGTGTGGCAATGCGGTCTGCCACTTGCAAACGCGTTGCATTTTGTTCAATGAGTTTAATTTTATGTGGATGCACATCAAGGGCCAAAATTTGAGCATCATCAGCCACTAAGGCCGCAATTTGTGTTGTTTTCCCGCCAGGCGCTGCCGCGGCGTCCAAAACATTTTTGACTGCTGGCGTTAAGTGCATGCTTTCAACTGGTAACATGGCACTTTCATCTTGTAGTGTTAACCAGCCTTTTTGATAAGCCGTTGAACTTGCCACATGCCCACCAGACACAATGTACGCATGATCCGCAACTTGTGATGGTGTCGCGGTCATATTTTCGGCCGCCAATGACGCCACCACTTCTTCACCAGTTGCCAGCACTGTGTTAACACGCACTGATTGCATGGGCGCATCATTAATTGTGGCCACAAGGGCGCGCGTCGCAGCTTCACCATTTTGGGCTACCAATTCGTTAATCAACCAAACTGGTAAGCTCGCTTCAACAGACAAGCGCGCAATCGGATCAGCAATTGCCGCTGTATCCGGCAAGCCTTGGCGACTAATATTGTGCAAAATCGCCGTGACAAATTTAGCCGTGCCCACATGTCCCAAAATTTTAGCGACTTCAATGGATTCATTAAAAATCGCGTGTTGGGGAATTTTTTTCAAATATTGCATTTGAAAAAGCGCTGTATACAATAATTCGCGCACCCAGGGATTGAGTTTTTTGTCACCGACAAATGGCGCTAACCAATACTCAAAAGTCAACCGGTGTTGAATCACACCATAGACCAACGTCGTTAACAACCGTTTATCCGCTTCACCGAGCTGGTGTTGCTTGATCACCTGATTTAATTGTAAGTTGGAATAAGCACCATTCTTAATTTTAGCCAGCGTTTGAACGGCTAAAACACGTGGGTTATTGCTATAAACACGTTTATCACTCATGAATTGGTTCCTCTGCCCATAAATCACCGCTCGTCAATTGACTCCCTGCGCCATTCAAATACGCTTGGCTTGACATCACAGATTTTCCGGCTGGTTGTAATTGATCAATACGCAAAACGGAGTGATCAGCTGCTGCAATGGTTAACATTTTTTTAGTACGCGCAACCACGTGCCCTGGTGCGACATCTGTTGTTTCTGGTAATGGCGTGACTTGAATTAACTTCACACGTTGACCAGCTACCTGAACATAGGCAGGATGTGTTGGATAAAGACCGCGAATGTGCCAATCCAACTGTTGCGCTGTTTCTTGGGTAAAGTTTAAGTTTTGTTGCGCACGGGTAATATTTGGCGAGATACTTACCGCCGCTTCGTCTTGTGGCACGGGCGCAATCGCGCCAGCCGCAATTTTAGGTAAGGTTGCCAGCAGCAAGTCGCGCCCAGCCAAACTGAGCTTGTCAAACATTGTACCAACATTATCTTGAGCTGTAATCGGTACTTTGACCACGTCAATCACATCCCCAGCATCCATTTGCTTGACCATATACATGATTGACACACCAGTTTCCGTGTCACCATTCATAATCGCATAATGCACGGGTGCCCCACCACGATATTTTGGTAATAATGAGGCGTGGGTATTGACCGCCGCGATTTGGGCGGCGTCTAGGAGTGCCGTTGGCAAAAACTGGCCAAACGCAGCCGTAATGATGAAGTCTGGCGCTAAAGCCACGATTTGAGCCATTTCATCAGAATTATTCATCTTTTCAGGTTGCAAAACTGGCAAATCATGCGCCTGTGCCGCCACCTTCACTGGACTTGGTGTCAGCACCCGTTTACGCCCTTGCGGGCGATCTGGTTGCGTAACCACGGCCTGCACATCGTATTGTGGATCTGCAATTAATGCTTCTAAAATTGGTACGGCAAAGGTTGGCGTACCCATGAATACAACGGAGTAAGTCATATTTGTTCTCTTTTCTTATCTAAATATCACGTCAACTCACCTGTTAACGTCGTGCTATCTTATTTGTCTAACCAAGATAGCTTGTTACACGAAAAAATACTCGTTATAACGAGTATTTTGATGTCCAATAGTCATTATAACATAAATTCTGTAACGTATTTGTCACATAAACGAGACTGGGTCGCGATCGATGCTCAACTGCAACCCGTCTTTGACCTTTTGCGCACGATGCTGTAATTCATCGAGCAAACTGTCCACACTATCACGTTTTTTTAATTTAAGAATAATTTGGAAGTAATAACGATTGCGGAGCTTGGCAATCGGCTTAGGCGATGGGCCGAGAATGATCACATCGTCGCCAACGCGGCGTCGCAGCCATTTCGCAATTTGAAACATTTGCTTAGCCGTTTCATTTTCGTCGCTGTGGCTGGCTTGAATCTGCACGGTGTAATAATACGGTGCATAATTGCCAGCATGACGTACCGCCATCTCTTGGCGATAAAACCCTTCGTAATCATGTTGCTGGGCATACGTAATGGCATAGTGCTGCGGATTAAACGTCTGCACAATCACTTCACCCGCTTTTTGACCACGCCCCGCCCGACCACTGACTTGTGTCAGTAGTTGGAAGGTGCGTTCACTAGCATGAAAATCAGGTAGCCCTAAAGCCGTATCGGCATTCAACACCCCAACCAAGGTCACATCAGGAAAATCTAACCCTTTGGCAATCATCTGAGTCCCCAGTAAAATATCGGCTTCGTGTGCCCCGAATTGTTGGAGCATGCGATCCATGCTCCCTTTCCGACGAGTCGTATCTTGGTCCATGCGTAACACGCGTGCTTCCGGTAAAATTTCTGCTAATTCAGCTGCTACCTTTTCCGTTCCTGTGCCGTAATAGCGAATACGTTGTGAACCACAACTTGGACAACGTTGCGGAATCGCTTCTTCATGCCCACAATAATGACATTTCAGGGTATGTGAGTCCATATGCAGCGTCATGGCCAAATTACAATTAGGGTCGCGCGGCACATAGCCACAGTCGCGACACATGACAAAACTTGAAAATCCGCGCTTATTCAACATCAGCACTGATTGCTCACCACGTGCCAACCGATCCTTTAATTTTTCAAGTAATGGTGCTGAAAAATTGGTCTCCGGTCCATCGGCAAGCATGGTCTTCATGTCAACAATCGTAACAGGTGGTAAACTGGCCCCACCCGCACGCTGCGTCAGTTGCAAATGTTGATAAACCCCGCGCTGGGCACGGGCTCGACTTTCTAATGATGGCGTTGCTGAACCCAAAATCACCGGAATTTGATGATATTTGCCGCGCCATAGCGCAACATCACGCGCATGATAGCGTGGGTTATCTGTTTGCTTATACGTTGTTTCGTGTTCCTCATCAACAATAATCAAACCGAGATTAGTCAATGGCGCAAAAACTGCAGACCGTGCCCCAACCACGATTTTCACATCGCCACGTTCAATGCGACGCCATTCATCATAACGTTCGCCATCAGACAAGCCAGAATGTAGCACGGCTGTCTGCGCCCCAAAACGCGACTTCACACGGCGCACCATTTGTGGGGTTAGCGCAATTTCTGGGACTAAAAATAATACGGTTTGGCCTTTATCAAACACATGCTGGGCCGCCTGGAGATAAACTTCTGTTTTCCCAGAACCGGTAATCCCTTCTAGCAAAAATGGCTGGTATTGTCCAGTATCAGCTGCTGAGGTGATTTGGTCAAAAGAGGTTTGTTGTTCCGCATTAAGATGTAATGTTTGTGACGGCGCAATTGTCATCGTTGCAAATGGATCCCGCAATTGTTCAACTTGCTGTTTGGCCAACCATTGTGCTTGAACAGCTTGATTGAGTGTTGCGGCACTCACAGCCAATTGTTCTTGCAAGTCTTTTTTCAACCACGTTTCGCCTAAATGTCCCAAAATAAACTGGAGTAAGGCTGCTTTTTTCTTGGCGGTACGCGGTAATTCAGCATATGCCGTTTCTAACAGGTCGACATCATCACTTAACCGATAAGCCAACTGTGTTTTAACTTTTGCGCGATTACTAACGGTGATTGATTGTTCAATGCGATGCGTCCGCCGTAGCTGTGCAAATTTTGCAATGTCGTCATGAGACCAGTCACTAGCACGAAAGGTTATTTGGTCCAGCCCGCGAAACAAGCGATCCCGAACATCATCATCGACCTCATCAACCAACGTCAAAACCCGATCATAACTGGCTTTTAAGGCGTTTGGTAGCATGGTTTGTAACACCGAGATTCTAAAGGCGAAAGTTTCTTGCGCTAAATCACTGGAAAGCGTCAGTAATTCCGTATTGAGCACTGGTGTTAAGTCTAGTATCTGCGCAATTGGTCGCAGATTAGCCACCGTCTCTGGCGGCGTCTCTTGAAGCGCCACCACAAAGCCCATCACGTTGCGCGCCCCAAAAGGTACATCGACTCGCATACCTGGTTGTAGCGTGTCCTGCATGGCTTCTGGGATCAAATACGTGTAGGGTTGATTCGTTTGCATTGTGGGCACATCCACAATGATTTGTGCATAACGTTGATTTGTCATACTTTAATTGTATCAGACGTGGCAAATCTCTGGCAGGCTCCTGCCTAATAAAAAAACCAACAATCATGTTGGTTTTTACATCGTGATATGTGATTCAATCCATGACCAAACTTGGTCTTTACCGTACTTCGTTTCTGATGAGAAGAATAAGAAATCACTATCTTCTTCGTCAAATCCTAACGTGCGCTTAATATTGGCTTCGTATTTGTTAAACTTACTTTTTGAAATTTTATCGGCCTTTGTTGCCACAACCAAAACCGGAATATTATAGTAGTGTAACCACTCATACATCGCAATATCATCCGCACTAGGATCATGGCGGGCATCAACTAAGCTAATCACACCACGCAATTGCTTACGCGACGTGATATATTCCTCAATCATCTGACCAAAAGCTTCACGTTGCTTCTTGGACACTTTGGCATAGCCGTACCCAGGCACGTCGACGAAATACAGTTGGTCTTCGACATTATAAAAATTAAGCGTTTGCGTCTTACCTGGCTGTGACGACGTGCGGGCAAAATTTTTACGCTGAATCAACGTATTTGTCAAAGATGACTTACCGACATTTGAGCGACCAACTAAAGCAATTTCCGGCTTACCATCCGTTGGGTATTGGGCGGCTGACACCGCACTCATGACCATTTCAACATTGTGTACATCCATGATTAGTCCACCTTCTTCAAATGCAATTCTGGTTGCGCGCCATCCAACACTGAGGCCTTGGTAATAACAACTTTTGCCACATCGTCACGACTTGGAATATCAAACATCACATCTTTCATGACGTGTTCAATAATTGAACGCAACCCACGTGCACCAGTATGCCGCTTAATAGCCAATTCAGCCATCGCTTCTAACGCATCTGGTTGGAATTCTAGTGCCACATCATCTAAGCCCAAAAGTGCTTGGTATTGCTTAATCAAGGCGTTTTTTGGTTCTGTTAAAATGCGCACCAAATCAGACACCGTCAATTCATCCAAAACCGTCACAATTGGCAAGCGACCAATAAATTCTGGAATCAAACCAAACTTGATTAAGTCTTCTGGTTGCACATATTTGAGAATATTGTCATCGTCCAACGCTGCGGCATTTTCATTAGCATGCGATCCAAAGCCAATCACACGTTCACCCAAACGTTCCTTGATAATCGTATCAATCCCAGCAAATGCCCCACCAACAATAAACAAAATGTTAGTTGTATCGACTTGAATCAATTCTTGTTGCGGATGCTTACGCCCACCTTGAGGTGGCACACTGGCAATCGTGCCTTCAAGCATCTTTAGCAAAGCCTGTTGCACCCCTTCACCTGACACATCACGCGTAATCGACACATTTTCTGACTTTTTGGCAATCTTGTCAATTTCATCCACGTAAATGATACCACGTTGAGCAGCCTCAATATCAAAGTTAGCAGCTTGGAGCAACTTCAAAATAATATTTTCAACGTCTTCACCGACATAACCGGCTTCCGTCAAGGTTGTGGCATCCGCAATAGCGAATGGGACGTTCAAAATGCGCGCCAAACTTTGGGCCAAATACGTCTTTCCTGAACCAGTTGGCCCAATCAAAGCAATATTTGACTTTTGCAATTCAACATCAGTCGTGGGCGCAAAGTGTTCATTAATGCGCTTATAGTGATTATAAACCGCCACGGCCAATGTCTTCTTCGCATCTTCTTGACCAATAACATAATCATTTAATTGTGCCACAATTACATGTGGGGTAGGCAATGACAAAGCGGTAACTGCTTGTTCAACCGTCAATTCTTCATTGATAATATTTTGAGCCAAAGCCACACATTCATTACAAATATAAATATCGTTTGGCCCAGCGACAATATTGTTGACTTCACTCGCAGATTTGCCACAAAAACTACAATAAATTTCTTCTTCAAAACCTGGTGTCTGCGCCATATTTTTTACCTTTAAATATAATAGTTCAAAACAATTTTTAACCTATAGTCAATAATATCTATTTTAAGAGA
>NZ_CBDKZH010000008.1:3133-24066 GCF_965300815.1 Leuconostoc sp. | reverse complement strand
TATAATAAATCTAGCTATGCGTTGGAGGACTAAACAAAATGATGCAATTTAAAGGTGATATTCGAATCCGCCAACGTCAACGCCGTTCCCACGTTCATTGGGCGCGGATTTGGTTTGTCGGGGCGGGCATCGGAATTGTCGTGGCAGCCATTACGTTAGGTTACTTTTATGTGTCGTTAAGTCCGATGCGACAAGATGAGGCGCGATTACAAAAATTGGTGAAGGCCAAAACAGACATCGCGACGGTTAAGCAAATTAGTGCTGATTATCGTAAAGGAACGACTTATGCGGTTGTTGGGACAACGGCTCGTGGTCAAGAAAAAGTCGCCATTGTCCATGGCAATAGTTCGCGCGTCACGGTTTATGATCGACGAGATGGGATGACCAATCAGCAATTAGGACAATTATTGCTGAAAACGTATCAGCCAAAGAAAATTTATTCTGCAAATATCAGCGAGTACAAAAAAACGTTGGTATGGGAAGTCAGTTATAAGGGGCAAAATAATGCTTTAAATTACCTGACCTTAGATTTTAAAACTGGAAAACCTTATCGGGTTATTAACGGCCTGTAAGTAATAGGAACGAGGAGAAAAAATGATTTCGGAAAGAGCACAAGCAGTCGAAGCCGCCGCTACCTTGGCAATGAGTCGTTTAGCCAAGGCCATGCAAGCCGATGGGATTGATGTGATTAATTTGGGTGTTGGCGAATCAGATTTTCAAACACCTGAACACATTGCTCAAGCAGCGATTGCGGCGATTGAAGCTCATCAAACCAGCTTTTATACGCCAACAAGTGGATTAGATGCTTTAAAGCAGGCCATTGTAGATCACGTACAGCAACGGTACGATGCCACCATCGCCCGTAACAATGTGACGGTGACGACTGGGGCTAAATTATCACTTTATGCGTTGATGCAGGTGCTCTTAAATCCAGGCGACGTTGTGGTTGCAGCGGCACCACTTTGGGTCAGCTATGTTGAACAAATTAAGCTCGCTGGCGGCCTATTGCAAACAATTGGGCCAGATAATGCCTCTTTGAAGTTAACGGTAGCTGATCTCGCGGCGTTGACAACACCGGTTAAGGCCATTATTGTGAATTCACCAACTAACCCGACCGGCCAAGTTTATACGCGTGACGAATTACAAGCGATTTTGGCCTGGGCTAATGAAAATGACACGTATGTCATTTTGGATGAAATCTATGGTCAGCTCGTTTATAACGGCGCAACATTCACGTCAGGCTTGCAACTTCAACCGCTTGAAAATAGCCGGATGATTATCGTTGATGGGGTGTCAAAAGCTTATGCGATGACCGGTTGGCGGATTGGCTGGACGTTAGCCAGTTCCGAGGTGATTGTCGCAATGAACAAGTTGTTGGATCACATGACATCAAATCCAACAGCAGTTGCACAATATGCGGCGATTGCGGCATTGACAGGGGATCAATCATCTGTTGAAGTGATGCGACAAGCCTTTGAGAAGCGCTTGAACGCCACGTTCGACGCCCTTAACAACGTGCCAGGCCTTGAAGTGGCCGTCAAGCCCGAAGGTGCTTTCTACCTATTTCCAAAGGTTGAGCCACAAGTACTGACGGCGGCTGGGGTAGCTGATACTAGTGAACTGTCGATGAAAATCTTGAAAGAAGCACGCGTGGCCATGCCATCTGGTGAAGGTTTCGGGATGCCAGGTTATTTGCGGATGGGCTATGCCAAAGACCAAGCAGTTTTGGACGAAGCTGTTCGTCGTTTAACTGAATTTTTTCAACAATACATTTAATTAAAATAGAGGAGAAGCAGGTGGTGCAGTAACAAACCACGTGTATATGATCATGTCACAAGATATTCCCACAATTCAAATTATCGATGCTAAAAACTATGTTGGCCAAACGGTCAAGATTGGAGCTTGGCTTCGTCAAAAGCGCGGTTCAGGTAAGTTGGCCTTTTTGCAATTACGCGATGGGACAGCATTCTTTCAAGCTGTGGTAGCCAAAGCAGATGTGCCGGAATCAGTTTTTGAACTGGCTAAAGGGTTAAAGCAAGAAACAAGTCTGTACGTGACAGGGGAAATCCGTGAAGATGCGCGATCATCATTTGGCTATGAAATGGCGGTATCTGATATTGAAGTCATTGGTGAAAGCCATGATTATCCCATCACGCCAAAAGAGCACGGGACAGACTTCTTGTTTGATGAACGGCACCTCTACCTGCGTCATTTGAAGCCATTTGCTACATTGAAGATCCGGAATACGTTGATTGCCGCAACGTATGAATTCTTTAACAACGAAGGCTTTACAAAGTTGGATTCACCACTTTTGACGGGTTCTGCCCCAGAAGGCACAACGGAATTGTTTGAAACGGATTACTTTGGTGAATCAGCCTTTTTGTCACAAACAGGACAATTGTATGCTGAAGCAGGCGCCATGGCCTTCGGTAAAGTCTTTACTTTTGGCCCAACATTCCGTGCAGAAAAGTCAAAGACACGTCGTCATTTGACAGAATTCTGGATGGTCGAACCAGAAATGGCCTTCATGCATCAAGAAGAGAGTCTTGAATTGCAAGAACGCTATATTTCATTCTTGATTTCAAAAGTCTTGGAACGCAATGAACAAGAGCTTGATATTCTTGGTCGAGACAAGGCATTGTTGGCGTCTTACACGGAGCTACCTTACCCACGTATCAGTTATGATGATGCAGTGAAGTTGTTGCAAGACAATGGCTTTGATATTGAATGGGGTGTTGACTTTGGGTCACCAGAAGAAACATTCTTGGCTAATCACTTTGCTAAACCAGTCTTTATTATCAATTTCCCAAAGGCAATCAAAGCCTTCTATATGAAGCGTCACGCAACACGTGATGATGTTGTTGTGTCTGCCGACTTATTGGCACCAGAAGGTTATGGGGAAATTATCGGTGGGTCAGAACGTGATACTGACTACGAATACTTGAAGATGCGCATTGAAGAACAAGGCTTAGACCTTGAGGAATACAACTGGTATTTGGATTTGCGTAAGTTTGGTTCAGTGCCACACTCAGGCTTTGGTTTAGGGTTAGAACGCATGGTGACATTTGTCACGGGTGAAGAACATATTCGTGAAGCGATTCCGTTCCCACGAATGACTAATCGTATCCGACCATAATTTTTAAAGGGCGAAGACAGCTTTTGTTCAGCGTCCCTGATCAAAACATGTTAGACTAAAGTAGATGATAAAAACGTCCAAGCTTAACTTGGACGTTTTTATAACGGTATTGGAATTAAAGTAGGTTGACAGATGGTATTAGATCAACGATTACAGCAATATATTCAAGCAGGTCAAACGGCAATTAGTAATGATTTGTTGCAACACTACCAAGAAATTGGGATGGATAATGATGATTTAGCCTTATATTTACAGGTAACACGTATCCAAAGCCAAGGGGATGCTGCGACGCCTAAAATTTTAGCGCAAATTTTACACGTGACTGAAAATGTCGTGGTTGCCCGCTTGAAAAGTTTGATTACGCGTGAGCTGATGGTGATTGCTGCGACCACGAAACAAGTAGAAACGTATGATTTCACGCCGATGATTGCCAAATTGCTGCAAGGGCAACAAATTAGTGTGCAACCCATTATGTCTGATGGAAAATCGACGCGCCGTGAGATTTTCCAAACGTTGGAGGCTGAATTTGGTCGGCCATTGACACCGATGGAAATGCAGACGGTTGGCCATTGGTTTGATCAAGATCATTTTGAACCAGACTTGATGTTATTAGCCATTCAAGAAGCTGTTGCCAACAATGCGCGTAGTTTACGTTATATTGAAACAATTTTGGTGAATTGGCAACGGGACAACGTTAAAACAGCCACCCAAGCGCAAATTGCAAAGCAAAAGCGGCGCGGCGTAACCTACACATATGACAATTTATTTTAAAGTAATGTGTGGGACGGGGTGTTCTAACTGTAAGTGAAACCCAAAAATTGGTTGGCCATCTGGCGCAAATAATTGTGTTTCGCTGCTCATATCTTGCAGGCGTGTTTGCAATTGGGATAACGTCATGGGATGCTGGCCGGTTACGATCATCAAATTGGGACCAGATGTGGCAAATTTAACCTGGGCAACGGGTAAAATTGCCGACGCATCTTGCCAATATAAACGACTTTTTGGGGACATATAGTGTGTGAGTTGTGTTAAATCAATCAATTTCATGTGCAATTAAACCTACCTATCGTCACGTGATGTGACTTAATTAGTATAAAGGAAAACAAATGGAAAAAACATATCATTTAATGGCAACTGCTGCGGCAGGGCTTGAGTCATTAGTCGGCAAAGAATTAGAACGCTTGGGTTATGACCCAAAGGTCGAAAATTATCGTGTCCGTTTTGATGGCACAGCGCGTGACATTTTAAACGCTAATATTTGGTTACGAACAGCTGACCGTGTGAAAATCATCGTTGGTGAATTTGATGCGACAACATTTGACGACTTATTTGAAGGCGTCAAAGCCTTGCCATGGGAAGATTATCTGAACTACGATTCAGAATTCCCAGTGGCCGGACGGTCTAAGAAGTCAGAACTCTTTAGTGTACCAGACGTGCAAGCCATTACGAAAAAGGCGATCGTTAATCGCTTACAAGAAGCGTACCATATTCGGACACGTTTACCTGAAAATGGCTACTTTGCGCAGCTTGAAGTCATGATCGACAAGGATCATGTGATTGTCACATTGGATACGACGGGCCCATCATTGTTTAAACGTGGCTATCGTGTCAATAAAGGTGGGGCGCCGTTAAAGGAAAACTTTGCCGCAGCGTTGGTTTTGTTGACGAATTGGCATCCAGATCGACCATTTGTCGATCCAACGACGGGGTCTGGGACATTAGCAATTGAAGCCGCTTTGATTGGCCGAAATATTGCCCCTGGCTTGATTCGTGACTTTGATATTGAGCAAATGGATTGGTTTGATAAGACATTGTCTGAGACGGTGCGTGATGAAGCAGAAGCACAAGCAGATTATGACCGGACATTGGATATTCAAGGCTTTGATATCGATGAAAATATGGTGCAAATTGCGATTGAAAATGCGAAGCATGCCGGCCTTGGACAAGATATTGTCTTTAAGCAACTGGCGGCCAAAGATTGGACGACAGACAAAGAAAATGGCGTAATTGTAGCCAACCCACCATACGGTGAACGCTTGGGTGAATTAGATGCAGCGCGTGAACTATATGCGCAAATGGGGGATGTTTATCGCCAATTGCCAAGTTGGAGTAAGTATATTTTAACGAGTGATTTAGACTTTGAAAATGCTTATGGTGAGAAAGCAACGAAGCGTCGTAAGCTCTACAACGGGGCAATGCGCGTCGATTACTTCCAGTATTGGGGCAAGCGTGCCAAATAAAAATAAAGCAAAATTTGTGCAACCTGCATAAATTTTGCTTTTTTATTTTTACGTGATCACCCGTGTTTTTTTGTATGATATTGGTAGAATGGTTAACAATATTGAATATGTAAGAAATGAGGCGTAATTATGGTTGAAACAAATCCTGCACTAGCAAACATTTTTTCTGATCGTTTGCAACAAGTAGTCCCTAGTCCAATTCACACCTTTAGTGAACAAGTCAGTCATTTGCCAAATATCTTAAAGTTAACAATTGGTGAACCTGATTTTCCAGTCCCAGACCATATTAAAGCTGCCGCTGTGGCTGCCATTGAAGCGGATGATTCTCATTATTCGGTCTCTGCGGGCTCACTGGCTTTGCGACAGGCAGCTCAGCAATTTTTGGCTGAACGCTACCAATTAAATTACAACGCAACCACGGAAATTTTAACAACCGTTGGTGCCACTGAAGGCCTGTTTACAATTCTCTCAGCGGTCTTAAATCCAGGCGATGAGGTGTTAATTCCCACACCAGCTTACCCAGTATATGCCGAAATGACACACCTCAATGGTGGCGAGCCGTTATTAGTTGATGTGTCGCAGGATGATTTTATTTTAACCCCACAGCGTTTGCGCGCGGTGTTAGCAACGCATCCCCGCATCAAAGTCTTACTCCTAACCAATCCATCGAATCCGACGGGAGCGACTTATACGGCAGCAGAAATGCAGGCGTTAGCGGACGTGCTAAAAGAAACGTCTGTTTTGGTGATTTCAGATGAAATTTATTCAGAACTACAATATGAAGGGGAACACGCCTCCATGGCGACTTATTTGCCACAACAAACCATTGTTGTGAATGGTGTGTCCAAATCACACGCTATGACGGGTTATCGCATTGGGATTTTGGCTGGGCCAGCAGCGTTAATTGCTCAGATTAATAAAGTCCACGGATTTGTGATTATGACCCCATCTAATCCGGCGATGGCCGCGGCGACCGAAGCTTTCAATTGTGCGCGTAGTTTGGCGGATACCCAGCGTATGAAGGCGGCCTATCAGGCACGGCGTGACTTTTTAGTCACTGAATTGACGGCTCTTGGCTTTGATATGGTGCGTCCAAACGGTGCCTTTTATATTTTTGCTAAAATTTCAGCTGATTTAGGCCAAGATGACGTGGTGTTTGCCAATGAATTAGTAGCTCGAGAACGGCTTGCTGTTGTGGCGGGTTCCGGTTTTGGGCCTGGTGGCGAAGGTTATATTCGCATCAGTTATGCGGCGAGCATGGCCATGCTGGTTGACGCCATGTCGCGTTTGAAAAGCTATGCCACTTCGGCGCGCGCAACAGCTGATTAAAGGTGCATAAACTTGTTTTTTTTTGCTGGCTATCATGGTAGAATTAAATGATTAACTCAGCTGTTTTGTCAGTTTTATGACAAAGCAGCTGTGTTAATTTGGAATGAACTACCAAAATGGAGGAAACGTATTCGGGCAATCAATGACGACGTGAATGAGTCAAACCATGGAGTTGAATAAACGTGAGGTTTAAAGAATATTCCCTGAATACTTTGGAAATATGCCAGCAGTATACATGCGCCAAGCGCACGCAGATGACTTGCACGACATCAAAGCAATCATCGATAATGGACGAGAGTATTTGAAGCAACAAGGCCTTAACCAATGGCAAATGGGGTATCCCAATCAAGATACAATTGCTACCGATTTAGAGTTAAAACAAGGTTATGTGCTAGTTGTGGATGAAACAATTGCTGGCTATGCGGCCGTCATTGTCGGAGAAGATCCAGTTTATGGTGTAATCGAGGCTGGCCAATGGCAGAATGATGATAAATGCTATGTCACGCTACATCGCTTTGCGATGTCAAATGAATTCCGTGGTCAAAAACTTGCTCAGCGTTTTATGACAGCAATTTTGTCATACTTTTACGCACAAAATCAACGCGATTTTAGAATTGATACGCATCCAGAAAACTTTGCCATGCAAGCCGTGATTACTGGTAATGGTTTTCAAAAACAAGGGCATGTGTACATCCAAGAAGGTGAAGATCACAACATCCGTTGGGCTTATCAACTGGTATTATAAGTGGCCGCTGTTTACTTATTTTAAGTCAGTTGGTATGATAGAACTATCACAAAGTGATAATTTATTGGAAAGGTAATAGTATGGTTTAGCCCTGCTATAAAACATACACCATGTCTTTTACGGATCTACAAACAAAACGTCGCTCAATCTATGCGTTAGGACGACAAGTTACACAAACGCCTTAAGCCTTATATGATTTGGTGAAGTCAGCTGTGAAGCAGTCACCAACATCCTTTAACAACCAATCGGTTCGTGCCGTTGTTTTGATGGGTGACGCCCATGAAAAGTTGTGGGATATGACAGCGCAACGGTTACAACAAGAAGTGCCAGATGAAGCAGCGTATCAGCAAACGTTGGCTAAGATTAACCACGCCTTTAAGGCCGGTTTCGGAACAGTATTGTTCTATACTGATACCGACGTGGTTAAAATGTATGAAGAACAAATTCCACTTTATGCGGAAAACTTCTACGATTGGTCAGAACAAGGGCATGGCATGGCTGAATATGCCACTTGGCTTGCGTTGACGGAAGCTGGATTAGGCGCATCATTGCAACACTACAATCCGTTGATTGATGAAGCAGTCGCTGCGGCCTTTGATATTCCTGACAACTGGCGGTTACGCGCCCAGATGCCATTTGGCTCAATTGAAGCAGCTGCTAGTGAAAAAGACATGATGAGCGATGCAGAGCGTTTCAAATTTTTTAATTAAACTCATTTAAAAAGCAAGTAATCCTAAATAAGGATTACTTGCTTTTTTGCTGTGTCAACTTTGCCTTGATGGCTGCAATTTTTTCAGCCTTTGTTAATTGTGTTTGTTGTCCCGACTTGTATTTGGCGTCGGCTTGTTTTTGTTTAAAGTCAATCTGATAACGTCCCATATTTTCCATCCTTTTGTGTCTCTAATAGTATACCTTATTCTAACGGCGAAATATAGGGCAGTGGTTTACTTGACGGGTCATGGTAAAATGAAAAACATAAGCAACATAAAGGAGTTAACATGGCAAATTTAGCAGATGTCGCACATCGTGCGCATGTTTCTAAAATGACAGTGAGTCGGGTGATCAATCATCCGGAGAAAGTTTCAAAAGAAGTGCGAGACGCCGTCCGCGCAGCAATTGAAGCCGTTGGTTATCAACCTAATCGAATGGCCCAAGCACTGGTGACAAATCGGCACTACGTGATTGAATTTCTAGTCTTAGAAGATGTCGTGACGGTTGAACCGAACTATGCGATTTTACTACTACAACTAGCTGATCTCTTAAATAAAAAAGGCTATACCTTACAAATTAGTACCAAAATTCAGGACAATCACCAAATTGATGGGGTGATTGTGAGTGGTTGGCGACATGCAGATTTGGCCGCTTTAGAGGCCTTAAATGTACCAGTTGTCTTATATGGAGAATCACCGCTTGATCATGATATGGCCTTTGTGGATAGTGATAACCGTCTCGGGACAACGTTAGCAACCCAGCATTTGATTCAGGCCGGTTATGACAAAATTATATACATTGGCATGCAGGTTGATTTGCCATTTATGCGCGAACGCGAACAGGGTTATTTAGCTACCATGGCTGCGAATAAACGCGTATCGCGGGTGTATACGGTCGCTAATCACTCGCATGAGGCCGAACGATTGATTGATAATTTGATGCCACATTTACCAGAAAACACTGGCATTGTTTGTGCAACCGACCGGATTGCCTTGGGCGTTGTCCGAGCATTGGGACGAAATCATGGCATACCGGATAAGTATGGGGTGGTCGGTTTTGATGGCGTCTTCATTGATCAAATTACGTCACCACAATTAACGACGATTCGACAACCCTTTGAACAAATTGCGCAAGCTTTGGTGGATAATTTGTTTTTACAACTCAATAATGGGGAGCTAGGGATGCAGCGTTTAGCGCCAGATTTGATTATTCGAGACACAACGCGCCACTAAAAAACATGTTACCGTTAACACCGCGAAAGCGGTTTCATTTTTTGACATCATGTTTTATACTAATAACTGTAAACGCTTACAATATTATATGTTTTATTTAAGGAGACGATTATGGTTAACAAGCAAAAAGGACAAGGCCTACCAAATTTGCCATTAAGTACAATTTGGATGTTGAGTTTTGGTTTCTTAGGCGTACAGATGGCGTTCTCATTGCAGAGTTCACAAATGGGACGTATCTTTCAAACACTTGGGGCTGACCCCACAAAATTAGGATTCTTCTTTATCCTACCACCACTTGCTGGACTCTTTGTTCAGCCAATTGTGGGTTACTTCTCAGACCACACATGGACAAAGCGCTTTGGCCGCCGCATGCCTTACCTATTGGTCGGGGCATTGGTCTCAGTTGTTGTGATGTTCTTGTTGCCAAACTCAGGTAGTTTCGGCTTCTCAACAACGGCTGGTCTATGGTTTGGTGCCATTACAATTTTGTTCATGGATTTGAGTTCTAACGTGGCAATGCAACCCTTCAAAATGGTTGTTGGTGACATGGTCAACGAAGATCAGAAGTCATACGCATACTCAATCCAGAGTTTCCTCTCAAATACGGGTTCAGTCTTAGCAACAATCTTCCCATTCTTGCTGACAGCAGTTGGTGTTGCTAACACGGCGCCAAAGGGTGAAGTGCCTGCTTCTGTTGTCATTTCATTCTATGTTGGTGCCATTGTGTTGGTTATCTTCTCATTGATCGCCGTATTTAATGTCAAAGAATATGACGATGCCACATACGAACTTTACCATGGTTATGCTTTGAACACAGCTGAAAATGGTAATGGTGATTTCTTCGCTTTGCTCAAGCGTGCCCCAAAGACTTTCTGGACAGTAACAGTCACACAATTCTTCTGCTGGATGGCTTTCCAATACCTTTGGACTTATGGTACTGGTGCGGTCGCTGATAACATTTTCAATGCGACTGATCCAACAACAGCAGGTTACCAAAACGGTGGTAACTGGTTTGGTATCATGTCAGCCGTTTACGCGGTTGCAGCCGTCGTTTGGTCACTTGTTTTGTCAAAGATTCCAGCTTCACGTAACAAGCTAGGTTATGCTTTGTCACTCTTCTTGGGCGCAATTGGTTTTGCGTCAGTATTCTTTGTCCACTCACAATACTTGTTGATTGTGTCATTTATCTTAATTGGTATTTCATGGGCCGGTATGATGACTTACCCATTCATCATGGTGACAAATGCGTTGCCAGGGGATCACATGGGCACATACTTGGGCTTGTTTAACGGCTCAATCTGCTTGCCACAAATCGTGGCTTCAGTTGCCAGCTTCGCATTGTTCCCAGCTTTGGGTTCAAGCTTCCCAGTCATGATTTTGGTATCTGGTATCTTGATGTTCCTTGGGGCCTTAAGTGTTGCCTTTATTAAGGAAATTCACAGTAACCCAGTTAATGCTGATGTATAATAAACGTAATGAGGTATAAAACAAATGAAAAGAATTTTTGAAGTTAATCCCTGGACAGTCACAACCCACGAATTGAATCCACAAGACAAGCGTCTTCAGGAATCAATGACCAGTTTGGGAAATGAATATATGGGCATGCGTGGCATGTTTGAAGAAGTGTATTCTGGTGATACGCACCAAGGTATTTATATTGGTGGTGTCTGGTTCCCCGACAAAACACGTGTTGGTTGGTGGAAGAATGGTTATCCACACTACTTCGGTAAGGCAATTAATGCTTTGAATTTTGTTAAAGCAGATTTCTATATCGATGACCAACAAGTGGACTTGGCGAAAAATGATGTTCAAGACTTTGAGTTGTCATTGGATATGCAAAAGGGTGTCTTAAACCGTACCTTTACGGTATTTGGTGTCAAAGTGACGGTAACCCGTTTGATTTCAGTCGCACAAAAGGAATTAGCCGTCTTGCATTACACGTTTGAATCAGCGGATGGTCAGGCCCATCAAGTGCGCTTTGACGCAAGTATTGATGCAGATGTTGTCAATGAAGATTCAAACTATGATGAAAAGTTCTGGCAAGTTTTGTCAGCTGGTCATGACGGTGATGCCTCATTTATTGCCACACAAACGGTTGAAAATCCATTTGGCGTGCCACAATTTACAGTAGTAGCCCGTCAAAGCTTTTTCGGTGGTGACAACCAAACGGCATCACAAACAGCAACCGAAGTGACTGATCACTTTGAGTTGACAGTGCCAGCAGCCGGCGAAGTGACATTTGAAAAGCGTGTTGTCGTGACAACATCACGTGATTATGCGGATTTGGATGCCGTGGTCGCTGCAGGTGCTGAAATTACGCAAGCGATTGCAGGACAAAGCTATGATGACTTGTATACAGCACACACCCAAGAATGGGCTAACCGTTGGGAAAAGGCCGATGTTCAAATTGAAGGGGACGATGCCGCCCAACAAGGTATTCGCTTCAATCTCTTCCAATTGTTCTCAACTTACTACGGTAACGATCCACGCTTGAACATTGGACCAAAGGGCTTCACTGGCGAAAAGTATGGTGGGGCAACGTACTGGGATACGGAAGCGTTTGCCATCCCAGTTTACCTTGGGGTTGCTGAACCTGAAGTGACACGGTCATTGTTGCAATATCGTTTTGATCAACTTGATGGTGCTTTCCATAACGCTAAGGAACAAGGCCTAGCAGGTGCTTTGTATCCAATGGTAACCTTTGATGGCATTGAATCACACAACGAATGGGAAATTACGTTTGAAGAAATTCACCGTAATTCAACGATTGCTTATGCGATTTATAACTACACTAACATTACCGGTGATCGTTCATGGTTGACAGGTGATGGGGCGCAAGTTTTGTACAACATTGCGCGTTTCTGGGCTGATCGTGTGCACTATTCTGAACGTCACGGGCAATACATGATTCATGGTGTCACGGGACCAAACGAATACGAAAACAACGTCAACAACAACTTCTACACTAACTGGATGGCCAAGTGGGTCTTGCAGTATGCGTTGGATAACTACGATGACATTGCAGATGATCAAAAGGCACGTTTGAATGTGTCAGCTGACGAACTTGAGAAGTGGCAAGACATTGTGGCTAAGATGTATTTGCCAGAAGCAGATATCACGCTTAAGGGCAAGGACTACCATATCTTTGAACAACACGATACGTTCTTGGATAAGGATTTGACACCAATTGCTGATATGCCTCAAGATATTCGCCCAATTAACCAAAACTGGTCATGGGATCGTATCTTGCGCTCACCATATATTAAGCAATCAGATACATTGCATGCGATGTTCTACTTCCCAGATGCCTTTACTGAAGATGAAAAGCGTCAAAACTTTGAATTCTACGAACCATTGACAGTGCATGAATCATCATTGTCACCATCTGTTCACGCCATTTTGGCTGCTGATCTTGAAATGTCAGATAAGGCTGTTGAAATGTATGAACGTGCGGCGCGTTTGGATTTGGATAACTATAACAACGATACAGAAGATGGCCTTCACATCACAGCGATGACAGGTTCATGGTTGGCAATTGTCCAAGGCTTTGCTGGTATGCGTGTTCGTGATGGTCAATTGCACTTGAAGCCATTCTTGCCAAAGAAGTGGGACAAGTACAGCTTCCGTTTGGTCTTCCGTGGTCATGTCTTGGAAGTATCAGTTGACCAAACTGGTGCCAATGTGCAACTTATTAGTGGTGACCCATTGACAATTAACCTTTCAGGAGAAGAAGTGACATTGTCAAAGTCAGACAAGTAAGCGTGTTGTGACACATTTGACTTGAAGTAAGGTAGGGGTTATGCAAGTAAAAGAGCAGGTATTTGGCCATTTACCAGATGGTCAAGAAGTGACGGCGTACACGTTAGTCAATGATAATCAAACAGCAGTGACCGCTTTGACCTATGGCGCGACTTGGCAATCATTTCGCGTGATTAAAGCTGGTCAATCACATGAATTATTGGTCAATTTTGATCAGCTGTCTGACTATGTGGGACAACCTTTCCACGTGGGGCATACAATCGGCCCAGTGGGTGGTCGCTTATCGCAAGTGGCCTATCAATTTGACGGTGAAGCGTTCAAATTAACACCGAATGATGGCCCAAACGTTTTGCACTCAGGTATTAATGGGTTTGATCGCGTGAATTGGCAAGCATCCGTGACGCAAGATGCCCACCAAGTAGCGGTGCATTTTACCCACACGTTTGTGACAGAATTTCCCGGCGAATTGCGGGCAGAAGTAACGTATACATTGGATGAGGCTGATCGTGTGACGATCACATTCAGTGGGCAATCAACGGCAACGACATTATTCAATCCGATGACCCATGTTTATTTCAACTTTGATGGGCGACAGCAAGATGCGAGCCAGCATGAATTACAGATTGCTGCGCGTGAGCATGTGGCAGTTGATGACGCTAAAATCCCAACTGGAACACTGGTTGACAACACTGGGACTAAATTTGACCTTGAAACGTTAAAACCCATTAGTGACGCCCGCTTTGATGATGCTTGGCGCTTGGCTGATGACCGGCAAGGGCCGGCAGTGATCTTACGCTCGCCCAAGACTGACATGACGCTTGCCATTGACTCAGATCGTAACGGGGTGGTGGTCTTTACGACCAATCCAGCGATGGATAGTGACCAGATGACGGCCGTTGCGATTGAAATGCAAACCTTACCTGACGCGGTTAATCATCCAGACTTTGGGGATATTGTGTTACCGGCAAATGCGAAGAAAACCTATCAAGTGACTTATGATTTAATTTAAAGGAGTCAAAAAATGACTAATTTTTCAGAAATAAAGGGCTTCCTCTTTGACCTAGATGGTGTGATCGCTGATACGGCGAAGTTCCATGGTCAAGCTTGGCGACAGGTCGCTGACAAAGTTGGCACACCATGGACAGATGAATTGGCTGAAGGCCTCAAGGGGATTAGCCGGATGGATTCTCTCCAACTGATTTTAGAGGCAAGTGGGCAGGGCGATGCTTATAGTGACGCGGAAAAAGCAGTTTTGGCTGATGAAAAGAACCGCAACTATCAAACATTGATTGCTACACTGACAGAAGCTGATATTTTACCGGGGATGAAGGCCTTCATTACCAATGCTAAAGCAGCAGGGTATCAACTCGCTATTGCTTCAGCATCTAAGAATGCGCCACTTATTCTTGAACACCTCGGTTTGATAGATGATTTTGTGGGGATTGTTGATCCAGCAACACTTGCAAAGGGTAAGCCTGATCCAGAAATCTTTGTGCGGGCGGCTGAAATTTTATCATTGCCACCAGAACAAACGATTGGCTTAGAAGATTCAACTTCTGGTATTGAAGCGATTAACGCAGCTGGCGCAATATCATTGGGTATTGGTGATCCAAATGTGTTGTCAGCAGGAGACTTGAATTTTGCAACAACTGCAGATGTGACGCTTGAAAACATTGCGGCTTTAATGGATAAATAACTGCTTGACTTTAAAGCAGTGACCCGATATGATTAGGTTATATATTAAAGCCGATGAATTGGAAAAATCACAGTTTGGACCTTTAGAAATTTTGCGGGTGATGTAAGCAAAACAATGACGTGATTGGTGACACCTTGGAGGTCGCTGTTGTTCAAGACAGTGCGTGGTTGCGCGATAAGCAGTCAAAGTGACAGTCAGTACTGTCAATATTTAAGGTGGTACCGTGCAAAAGCGCCCTTAACGATTAGTCGTTAAGGGCGCTTTTGAGGTTTAATGTAAAAAATAAAAGGAGTAGGCGTTGTCGACAATTTAAGCGTCGCACAACGTGTGAATGAAAATGGCAAAAGCAACTTTCCAACGCCCTAAAGGCACAGCTGATTTGTTACCAGAACAAACGGCCCAATGGCAATATGTTGAAAATCTAGCCCGCGTTTTGTTTGGCGATTACAATTTTAAAGAGGTGCGGACACCACTTTTTGAAAACTTTGAAGTCTTTTCACGTTCAGCAGGGGATACTTCTGATGTGGTGACAAAAGAAATGTATGACTTCCACGATAAGGGTGATCGTCATGTGGCCTTGCGGCCGGAAGGCACAGCCGGCATCGTGCGTGCCTTTGTGGAAAATAAGCTTTATGGCCCAGAATTTGACAAGCCGTATAAAGCCTTTTACATTGGCCCAATGTTTCGTTATGAACGCCCACAAGCTGGTCGTTTCCGTCAATTCCACCAAATTGGCGCAGAAGCCTTTGGCTCATCATCACCAGCGCTTGATGTTGAAATCATTGCGATGCTGATCAATTTTTTCCAAACCCTTGGCTTGGATAACTTGAAGGTTGCCATTAATTCCTTAGGAGATAAGGCAACCCGTGACGCTTATCGTCAGGCTTTGATTGATTATTTGAAGCCCCACTTTGATGAACTATCCGCTGATTCACAAGCGCGTTTAGAAAAGAATCCGTTGCGTGTCTTGGATTCTAAAGATCCCCGTGATCAAGTCTTTGTTGCGGATGCACCAGTAATTTTGGATTATCTTTCTGATGATGCAAAAGCACACTGGGAAAAAGTCCAAGCATTGTTGACTGCGCTTGATATTCCATTTGAAGTTGATCCGACAATGGTGCGTGGTTTGGATTATTATAACGATACCATTTTTGAAATCATGACGGTGGATGACACCTTAAAAGGGGCAGCAACCATTGCTGGTGGCGGCCGTTATTCTGGCCTTGTATCAGAATTCGGTGGGCCGGAAACGCCTGGTGTTGGCTTTGGGATTGGCGTTGAACGCCTGGTGAGTCTTCTTGAGGCTAAAGGTTTAAAGCCAGTTGAACCCGAAGGGCTAGACTTTTATGTTGTCAATATTGGTGATGACACAGAAGTGGCAGCCATGCAAATTGTGCAAGCCATTCGTGGTTTTGGTTACGTCGCGGAACGTGATTATTTGGGGCGCTCAGCGAAAGCCCAATTTAAATCAGCTGATCGTTACCAAAGCAAGTACGTGGTCACGATTGGTGAACAAGAATTAGCGGATCACGTAGCAAAGATTAAAAATATGGCAACTGGTCAGCAACAAACAGTGAAATTAGCTGATCTTTATACAGATTTGCCAACAATTATTGATGCAGAAGGAGATGAAGAACAATGAAGCGAACAACATATGCCGGCTTAATTGATGAAAAGTATCTTGGCCAAACTGTGACACTATCAGGTTGGGTACAAAAGCGCCGTGATTTTGGTGACTTGATTTTCGTTGACTTGCGTGATCGTGAAGGGATTGTGCAACTCACATTTAACGCGACCCATCCAGCCGCGTTGGCCGTGGCAGAAGCCATGCGTAATGAATACGTGATTGCTGTGACAGGGACAGTTATTGACCGTGAAGCGAGCCAAGTGAACAATAAGATTCATTCGGGTAAAGTGGAAATTGATGTTACAGAGGCAGAAATCTTAGCTACATCAAAGACACCACCATTTTATATTGAAGATGGCGTGAACGCTAACGAAGAATTGAAGTTGCAATATCGTTATTTGGACTTACGTCGACCAGAAATGCAAAAGAATCTTCGTATTCGCTCAAAGATCATGTCAAGCGCGATGAAATTTATGGATGACAATGATTTCATCAATATTGAAACGCCAATTTTGGCCAAGTCAACACCAGAAGGCGCACGTGATTACTTAGTGCCTTCACGTATTTTCCCCGGTTCATTTTATGCCTTGCCACAATCACCGCAATTGTTTAAGCAATTGTTGATGGGCGCTGGTTTTGATCGTTATTTCCAAATTGCGCGGGCCTTCCGTGATGAAGATTTGCGTGGTGATCGTCAACCAGAATTTACGCAAATGGACTTAGAAACATCATTTATGTCGGCTGATGAAATTCGGGCCTTAGTGAATGAGTGGGTGAAGACGATGATGCATGATGTCATCGGTTATGATCTTGACACTGATGCAATTCAAACACTTACTTGGGAAGAAGCGATGACGCGTTTTGGGACGGATAAGCCTGATTTGCGTATTCCTTACGAACTTAAGGATTTGTCTGAAACGGTCAAGGATTCTGAATTTGGTGTCTTTGCGAATGCGGTCAAAGATGGTGGTGGAGTTGTCAAAGCGATTGCCGTTCCTGGTGGTGCGGCGCACTACTCACGTAAAGATATTGACAAGCTTGCGCAATATATTGAACGCTTTGGCGCAGAGGGCTTAGCTTGGTTAAAGGTAACCGCTGATGGTATTTCTGGCCCAATCGCCAAGTTCTTCCCTGAAGCAGATGCAGATGCGTTGCTTGCAGCTACTGGCGCCAAAGAAGGCGACTTGTTGTTGTTTGGTGCTGGCCGTGCGGATGTTGTCGCAGCAACCTTAGATTACCTACGTCGTCAAACAGCGCAAGATTTAGATTTGATTGATCAAGACAATCCTTGGGCCTTTGCTTGGATCGTGGATTGGCCATTGTTTGAATACTCTGAAGAATTTGATCGCTGGATTGCCGCGCACCATCCATTTACAATGCCAAATGAGGCAGATTTGCACTATCTTGATGAGGGTGAAGATCCGCACCAAGCCCATGCACAAAGTTACGATTTGGTCTTAAATGGGTACGAATTAGGTTCAGGGTCAATCCGTATTCATCGCATGGATATACAAGAAAAGATGCTCAAGGCACTTGGCTTCACACCAGAAGCAGCGCATGAAGCCTTTGGCTTCTTACTTGAAGGCATGGAATATGGTTTCCCACCAATGGGCGGTATTGCGCTTGGTTTGGATCGTTTAGCCATGTTACTTGCGGGACAAGATAACATTCGTGAAGTAATTGCCTTCCCTAAGAACTCACGCGCAACTGAACCGATGACGGAAGCACCAACACGTGTGGATGGTAAACAATTGAATGATCTTGGCTTAATTGTTCCTGATGCTGACTAAATGAGAAAATGCGTGTCGTTTATCTTGATTAGAGGTATATTTTTGCGGGCATTCATGCTATATTTATCATACTCTAATTCAAAAAGGACAAGTGTTAACGCACATTCATCATGCGAAAATTTTTCCACAACTTTATGAAACATCGTGTTGCCGGACATATCGGCGGGGCGGTCTTTTATGCCGTTATTGTCGCGGTCGCCATGGATTATTTCTGGCGGCCAGGGCATATTTACTCCTCTGGTTTTACCGGTTTTGCCCAATTAGTGTCAACGTTATCTGGTGGGCAGATTCCAGTTGGCTTGGCGTTGGCCTTTGTTAATTTGCCTATGTTGATGATTGCTTGGTGGCGGTTATCGTGGCGATTTGCGATTTTTACCACTTTGGCTGTTTTACTCAGTGCAGCCTTCATCCCACTCTTTGATACGCATCGGGTGTTAACGCCTGATCCGTTGATTAACGCATTGTTTGGTGGCGCCCTTAATGGGATGGCTGTTGGCACGGCATTGCGTTATGGGGTTGGCACGGGTGGCCTTGATGTGATTGGTATCTTGGTCAAAAAGAAGTTTGGCTTTAAGATGGGCCCGGTCAATCTTGGCTTTAACGCACTGATTATGATTGGGGCGGGTTTGACTTACGGTTGGAAATACGCCCTGTACTCAATTGTTGGTGTGATTGTCAGTTCACGCATGATTGATGCCTTTTATACCCGTCAGCAGCAAATGCAGGTCATGATCATTACGACCAAACCAGATGAAATGGTGCAAGGCATTTATGATAAAATGCGCCGTGGTGTGACCATTATTAATGATGCACGTGGTGGCTATACCGGTGAAGGCCGTTCCGTATTATTGACGGTGATTACCGAGCAAGAACGGTATGAGTTACGGGAAGCGATGAAGGCGGTTGATGAACATGCCTTTTCGTCAACGTGGAAGATTGAACATACCGTGGGCCGTTTCTACGAACCAGAACTATAAAAAAGCGAATCTGACGATTCGCTTTTTTTGATGGTTAATTTTTGGTGTTTTTAACGGGTTAGTGATACCAGATAATAGATTGAAATGGTTGCAGGTTCAGGGTTGGTGATATTTCTGGTATAGGATTAATAGTGGCTAGCAATGGCTGCCAGTCTTTCTTGAGTAGTTGTTTGGGTAGGGGAATTGTTTGAGCCGTATCTGACAAGTTGATGATAATTAAGCGTTGGCTATCGGTGGTATGTCGTGTAAACACTAAAATTTTAGTATTTGCCATAGTGATTAACTGAAAATCACCTGATTTTAAAGTGTCATCATGTCGACGGAGATGAATTAAGCGACGATAATAATTCAATATGGCATCAGGATTTTCTCGACTCTCCTGATAATTATGCGTTGTCGTGTTAGGATTAGTGACCAACCAGTTTTTTTTAGCATCTGATGCATTGTCGGAAAAGCCAAATTTGGTCCACTGCATTGGGGTTCGAGCATTGTCACGTGACCAACTTGTTGCTTTTTTTAAAGCTAAATCTGTTGTCATCCCAGTTGACTTAAAGCGTTGAAAATCATGATAAGTTGGTGGATCATCAATTTGATCTGGCGAAGTAAAGGGCATGTTGGTCATGCCTAATTCCTCACCTTGATAAATAAATGGTGTACCGCGCAGTGTGAGTAACAAAGTGGCCAAACTTTTCGCTGCTAAAGGCTTGTTATCGCCATAAACAGTTAATGATCTAGGCTGATCATGATTTTCAAGATATAACCCTAGCCAGCCTTGGGAATTGAGTTGTGTCTGCCACGTTGTCAAACTAGACAATAAATGATTGATGTCGGCGCGTGGTGGGACTTCTGATTGACGAGATTGATGTTCTAATTCAAAAATCATGTCAATGAAACCCTGTGGGCCCGTCCAATTTTTCGCAGTGTCAGCATGCACACCACCAGCTTCACCAACAGTCATCAAATGCAGTGATTGAAAAGTATCATGCAACCGTTTTAAAAATTTTTCGATACCTGGATTATTAGCAAAAATATCAAATTGATGTTCACCGGTGGGTTGTGGTGTCTCAAATGAAACTTTTTTAAGATGACTGAGCGCATCCAGACGAAAACCATCAATATTTTGTTCAGACCACCAAGTTATCATATTGATCATTTCGGTTTGTACAGATGGATTTTCCCAATTTAAATCAGGCTGTTCTGGCGCAAACAAGTGGAAATACCATTCATCGGTTGCCTCATTATAGGTCCAAACACTATCGCCAGTAAAATTAGTCCAATTGTTTGGTGGCTGGTGATGATGGTTTGGTTGCCAAATATAAAAATCGTGGTAAGGGTTAGTACGACTCGTTTTGGCTGCTTCGAACCAAGCATGCTGATTTGATGTATGGTTGACAACTAAATCCATAATGACACGAATATCTTGTTTGTGCGCTGCTGCAATCAGCATTTTGAAATCAGATAATGTCCCATACTCTGGCGCAATGTTTTGAAAATCAGCAATGTCATAACCATTGTCGACATTGGGTGAGGTATAAATTGGATTGAGCCAAATAAAATCAATACCAAGCCATTTAAGATAGGGTAGGCGCTTAATAATACCTTGCAAATCGCCAATACCATCATGATTGGTATCCTGAAATGAACGTGGATATATTTGATAGCCAATCGCTGATTGCCACCATGGTGGCGTC
>NZ_CBDKZH010000008.1:0-3033 GCF_965300815.1 Leuconostoc sp. | reverse complement strand
ACCACGATGTCATTTTGATGTCTCAGTGTAATTAATTTTTGATACGTGTAGAAAACACTGTTGGGATCATTTAAAGCGGCTTCAACATTAATCTCAGGGTAATGGCTATTGACAGCAAGCCATGGGTCAACATCAGAGAAACCACCATTCGGGCTATTGCGCCAAGGGATAGGGCGTCGCGCATTATCACGACCTTTATGATTAATTTGATCAAGTATCGCATCATCAGATAGATTGCCATCTTTGCGTGCATCATGGTAATAGTTTAATGATTCAATATCGCGTAAATCTGAAATATCTTTGACTGGGGTATTGGTTAACCCAATTTCTTCACCTTGATAAATGTAAGGCGTGCCTTTCATCATGTGCAGCAAAATGGCCAACATTTTTGCTGACGCCACACGGTAAGTCGTATCATCACCCCAGCGTGAGACAATGCGAGGTAAATCATGATTATTCCAAAATAGTGACTGCCAACCCTCATCACTGTTGAGCTGTGTTTGCCATTTAGCCATGACAACCTTGAGTTTGCTCACATCTAATGGGGTATAAAACCATTTGTCTTGACCAGTTTCTTGATCGAGCGTGATGTGTTCAAATTGAAAAACCATTGATAGTTCTTGTCGATCAGGACGTGTATATAATTTGGCGATTTCGGGTGTTGCCCCCCAAGTTTCGCCAACTGTCATTAAATCGTGATGCGCAAAGGTGGCTTGGTTCATTTCTTTTAAGTAGTCATGGAGCTTAGCACCGTTAGCAGTTATCTTTTCATCTGGTATTTTACCTATCAAATCAATAACGTCTAAACGAAAACCACCAACACCTTTATCAATCCAGAAATTAATCATCTGATAGAGTGCTTGTCTGACATCAGGATTGGCCCAATTTAAGTCAGGTTGTTTTTGGCTAAATAGATGTAAATAATATTGATTGGTGAGGGGGTCTAATGTCCAGGCACTACCGCCAAATGCAGCATGTAGGTCATTTGGTTCTGCCTGCTGATGCGCATCACGCCAGATATAAAAATCGCGATAAGCGTTGTCGCGACTTTGTTTTGATGCAATAAACCAAGCATGTTCATCAGAAGTGTGATTTAACACGAGATCCATCACGATTTTGATATTTCTTTCACGCGCAGCATGAATTAAAGCTTCCATGTCGGCCATTGTACCGAATTCAGACATGATACTTTCATAATCACTGATATCATAGCCGTTATCATCGTTTGGCGAAGCATAAACGGGGGACAACCATATGGCGTCAACGCCGAGTTTTTGCAAGTAGTCAAGATGTGAGATAATGCCTTGAATATCGCCGATGCCGTCATGATTAGTGTCTTGAAACGAACGGGGATATATTTGATAGACAACGGCTGATTGCCACCAAGGTGCTGTCATAAAAAACTCCTTATTGATTAGAAATCGTCACAATAAAGCCATGAGGCTCAATGATTTGATCGTTGTATAGCTGTTCTAAAATAATGTGAGCACCATCAATTGCTGGTGGGATGGCATAATTGGTATGCCCAGCATTAAATATGGCGACGATTTTTGTTTGCCCCAGTTCACGCGTGAAGCTCACAATGTTTTTGTGATCATCTGTTTCCCAAGACAGTGTCCCTTCAGACAAGACAGTCTGATAATCATGGCGTAGCTGAATCAAGTGCTTTAAAAAGGCATACATTGATGCATCTTGTTCATCACTTTGCCAAACCATCGGTCGCCGATTATCGGGATCTTGTTGGCCGGTCATGGCATATTCGCTACCGTAATAGATATCCGGTGTACCTTGTTGTAAGAACATAAACGTATACATTTGTTTCACGATGGACTGATGATTGTTGGCAACGGTTAGAATACGTGGCGCATCATGCGAGTCAAGTAGATTAAACATGACTTGATTTGTTTGATCGCGATTTAGCATCAGTTGGGCATTGAGTTTATGGACCATTTGGGATGGTGAAAGTTGTTGCTTGGCAAAGAAGTCAACAATTGATCCTGTGAAAGCATAGTTCATGACGGCTGAAAATTCGTCACCCTGCAACCAGGATTGTGCACTTGTCCAAATTTCACCAAGGATATAAATATCAGGTTTGATGGCAGTTACTGCCGTGCGAAATTTTTTCCAGAAATGATGGTCAACTTCATTCGCCACGTCCAAACGCCAGCCATCGATATCAAATGTTTTAATCCAGTAGGTCGCAATGTCAATCAGATAATTTTGGACTGCTGGATTAGCGGTGTTAAGTTTGGGCATGTGTGGTGTGAAGGCGAATGTATCGTAGTTTGCGTCGGCAGCATACTCGAAATTATCAGTCGGCGTATAACGAACAGGGAAGTCATGAATAAGAAACCAATCAGCGTATTTTGATTGCCGACCATTAACCATAACATCTTGCCATTGTGGACTTTGATCACCGATGTGATTGAACACGGCATCAAGCATCACTCTGATTCCGGCGGCGTGGGCCTTATCAACTAATAATTTAAAATCTTCTTTTGTCCCAAATGTGGATCAATTTCAAAATAATCTTGCGTATCATATTTATGATTTGTCGGTGCTTTAAAAATAGGTGTGAGATACAAGCCGTTAATACCAAGTTGACTGAAGTGATCTAAATGGTTGATAATACCCTGCAAGTCCCCGCCGTAAAAACTTTCAGCGGTGGGATGATCACTTGATCGCCAAGGTAATGTTCCAGATGGATCATTGGTTGTGTTCCCATTGGCGAAACGTTCAGGAAAAATTTGGTACCATACTGTTTTCTTGACCCAATCTGGTACTTTAAAACGATCAATTTCTTGAAAATAGGGCATTTTAAAATAATTATTGGAACCCATCAAACCGCTGTCATCATTTTCAGAAGCTGTGAGTGTTTCAAATCCTTGATCACCATAAAAAACTGAATCGCCGAAACTGTCAGTTAAAATAAAGCCATAATTTAAACGATTGAAAGGCGCGGTTAATGATGCTTGCCAATATTGATGGGATTCAGTAACTAGTGTTTTTTCCATGACAACATCGACCGATTTT
>NZ_CBDKZH010000007.1:0-26343 GCF_965300815.1 Leuconostoc sp. | reverse complement strand
GTATTATAGATTTATATGTTATGACGAATAGCCGTTTACGACCATTTCGCCAAATTTATTGAGAAAGGAGAAGGCGCATGGATGACCCTACGGCACCGTTTGAGTTTCTTGGACTCACGTTTGACTGGGGTACGATAATTTCAACGTTGCTGGCTATGGCAATCGTTGTGATTGTATCAATTGTGCTCACACGACAGTTGTCGATACGACCAGGTAAGCGACAGAATTTGATTGAATACTTACTTGATTTTACGAACAACATCGTGGATGGCCAATTGCCACAGAAACAGGCACGCCAATTTGGTTTGTACGCATTTACGTTGTTTTTCTTCATCATTGTGGCAAACGAAATGGGTATGCTGCTGCAATTGCAGGGTGCAAATGGGGTGACTTATGTTAAGTCCCCGACTGCGGACCCGATCGTGACGATGACGTTAGCCGTGATGACATTGATGGTAGCCCACGGTATGGGTGTCCAACAACTTGGTTTTAAGGGTTACCTTAAAAATATGTTGTTGACCCCTTATGCTTGGATGCTACCCCTTAATATCATTGAACAATTGGCTAACTTCTTAACGTTATCACTGCGTTTGTTTGGTAACATTTTCGCTGGTGAAATGTTATTGACACTCGTGGCTAAAAGCCTCGCTTGGCCGGGACACTTTAATGGGTTCTGGACAGTGTTGGCATTGCCGATTGAAATGGTCTGGCAAGGCTTTTCACTCTTTATCGGTGGAATACAGGCCTACGTATTTGTAATCTTGACTGGCGTATTTATCGCACAGTTGTCAGGTAACGAATAAATTTACGCGGTAAGAGTCGCTGCTCTTACCGAACAACACGCGGGAGCGTTTCATCTAATAAAAATAGACTGCTGTTGGCACATGACGGATATTGTCTGCTGTCGACACGATATGAATAAGGAGTAATCTCATGGATTTGCACAATCTTGGTGTAATCGCAGCGGGTATTGCAGCCGCTGGAGCCGCTATTGGTGGTGGTATTGGAAACGGTGTTTTGATTTCACAATTCTTAGCAGGTATGAGTCGTCAACCAGAACTTGAAAGCCGTTTGTTGTCTCGTATGTTCTTGGGTGTTGCGTTGGTCGAAGTTATGCCAATTTTGTCAATTGTCTTCGCCTTTATGTTGATGAGTAAGTAATCATATAGAATGAGTGGAGGAAAATCATGTTTGGTTTAACAACCTTAGCAGCACATCAATTGCCACTCGGTAATATGCTGTTTATTATCATTTCATTCCTCGTGCTGATGGTTATTTTGAAGAAGGTGGCTTACGGGCCGTTGACTAAAGTACTTGACGAACGTGCTGCGAAAATTTCGTCGGACATTGATAGTGCGGAAAAAGCACGTCAAGAAGCCGAAAAATTAGCTGCACAACGGCAAAGTGAATTAGCTGATACGCGTCAACAGGCAACCAAGGTTGTTGCTGACGCCAAAGCTAGCGCACAAAAGCAAAGTGAAGCATTACTTGCTGCTGCTTCTGAACGTGCAACTTTAATTAATCAGCAAGCGCAAACAGATGCTGAGAAGCTCAAGGAAGACGCGATTTCTAACGCAAAAGACGATGTAGCAGCGCTCTCAGTAGCGATTGCTTCAAAGCTGATGCAAAAGGAACTCTCGTTAGATGATCAACAAGCATTAATTGATGCTTACATTTCAGATTTAGAAACTAAATAAGGAGTATTGGGATGGCAAAAAATCTTAAAGATGTCGCTAACCAATACGCTAAAGCAATTTTTGACTTGTCTAGTGACCATCAAATAGTTGATGAAACACTAGCAGATTTACGTGCGATTAAGGCCGTGCTTGCAGACAGCCCAGATTTTATTCAAGCTGCAACATCAAATGATGTTGACGCACAGGTCCGTGATAATTTGTTACAGACGTTGACACAAGGCGCAGTTGAACCCGTGCAAAATTTGGTGAAACTATTAGCACGTAATCAACGTCTTAACGTATTGCCCTTAGTGGTTGATGCGTTTAATCAGTATTATAACGAGGCCAACGGCATCGTGGATGTGACAGCAACAACAGCTGTGGCATTGGACGACGCGCGTTTATCAAAATTAGCCAATGTCTTTGCTGCTAAAACTGGCGCAAAGCAGGTTAATCTGACAAATGTTGTGGATACCACAATTCTTGGTGGGGTGATTTTGAAGTCACAGTCAACCTTGATTGATGGTAGTCTACAAACAAAAATTGCCAAAATGAAGGCACAATTATTAGGTTAGTGAGGAAGAATAATGGCGATTCAAGCTGAAGAAATTTCTGCTTTAATTAAGCAACAGCTCGAAAAGTTCGACACAACGCTAACTGTAGAAGAAGTGGGAACTGTTACTTATATTGGTGACGGTGTGGCCCGTGCAACTGGCTTGGCCAATGTTATGGCTGGTGAATTGCTCGAATTTGCTAATGGCACGTTCGGTATGGCCCAAAACCTCGAATCAAGTGAAGTCGGAATCATCATTCTTGGTGATTATGACGATATTCGCGAAGGTGATACAGTTAAGCGTACTGGCCGCATCATGGAAGTACCGGTCGGCGAACAATTAATTGGGCGTGTTGTGAACGCGTTGGGACAACCCATTGATGGTATGGGTGAAATCAAGACAGATAAGACACGTCCGGTTGAAGTTAAAGCACCAGGTGTCATGGAACGTAAGTCTGTCTCTGAACCATTACAGACAGGGATTAAAGCAATTGATGCCCTTGTACCAATTGGTCGAGGCCAACGTGAATTGATTATCGGTGACCGTAAGACAGGTAAGACGTCTTTGGCCATGGATACAATTTTGAATCAAAAAGATCAAGACATGATCGTGATTTATGTGGCGATCGGACAAAAAGATTCAACGGTGCGTACACAAGTTGAAACATTACGTCAACTTGGGGCGATGGATTATACCATTGTCGTGAATGCTGGTCCTTCAGAACCAGCACCAATGCTGTATTTGGCCCCTTATGTTGGTGCAGCAATGGGTGAAGAATTCATGTATAACGGCAAGAACGTGTTGATTGTGTATGATGATCTATCAAAGCAAGCCACGGCTTACCGTGAACTGTCACTGATTCTACGTCGGCCACCAGGTCGTGAAGCCTATCCAGGTGATGTCTTCTATTTGCACTCACGTTTGCTAGAACGTGCAGCCAAGTTGTCAGATGAACTGGGTGGTGGTTCAATGACAGCCTTGCCAATTATTGAAACACAAGCTGGCGATGTTTCTGCTTATATTCCAACTAACGTGATTTCAATCACGGATGGTCAAATTTTCTTGGATGCTGAACAATTCTATGCTGGTGTACGACCAGCCATTGATGCGGGAACTTCTGTGTCACGTGTTGGTGGTGATGCGCAAATTAAGGCGATGAAGAAGGTTGCCGGCACATTGCGTTTGGACTTGGCATCATTCCGAGAACTTGAAAGCTTTGCGCAATTCGGTTCTGATTTGGATGCGGCAACACAAGCTAAGTTGGCGCGTGGTCGTCGGACGGTTGAAGTTTTGAAGCAACCATTGCACCATCCAATGCCGGTTGAACAACAAGTGTTGGTGTTGTATGCTTTGACACATGGTTATTTGGATGACGTGGCGATTGCAGATATTCAACGTTTCCAAGATGAATTGATTGCTTATGTCTCAGCCAATGCAGACGATATCTTTAAGACAATTGTTGCAACAAAGGACTTGCCAGATGAAGCTGTTATGAATTCAGCAATTGAAGCCTTTAAGGCTGGTTTTGCTGGTTCAGCAGCAGAATAATAGGAGGACGCTGCAATGGCTTCTTTGCAAGATATTCAGCGTCGTATCTCATCCACAAAAAAGACGCGGCAAATTACGAGTGCCATGCAAATGGTCTCAACAGCTAAACTCAACCAAATTCAACGTTACAGTGTGGGCTATCAAGCCTACGCTGCACGGTTAGAGGCGGTTGTCGAACATTTAGTATCAGCGAACTTGTTTCGTAATGCTGATGCTAAGCACATTCCACTCATTGCACAACGTCCAATTAAGAAGACTGGGATTCTTGTGGTAACCTCTGATCGTGGATTGGTGGGTTCTTATAACGCTAATATCATTAAACAAACCAACGCCTTGTTGGCGCGTTTAGGTTTGGACCAAAACAACACGGTGATTTTGGCAGTTGGTGGTAATGGGGCTGATTTCTATAAAAAGCGTGGCTTCAACGTGATCTTAGAGCATCGTGGTGTGTCTGATATCCCATCATTTAATGAAATTCGTTCGGTCGTTAGAACGGTGACAAGCTTGTATGAAACAGAAGTGTTTGATGCTTTGCATGTCGTGTACAATCACTTTGTAAACCGTTTGACGAGTGAATATCGTGATGTCCAGCTCTTACCTTTGACCGGTGATACGTTGGATGCGATGGGTGGCACAGATGCTGCGAAAGCAGAGTTAGACGTTCAAAGTGCGTATGAAATTGAACCAGATACGACGGCTGTCTTAAACGTAGTGTTACCGCAATTTGCACAGAGTCTCGTGTATGAGGCTGTTCTGGATGCGAAGACGGCTGAACATGCAGCTTCATCGACAGCGATGAAGAGTGCTACTGATAACGCCAAAGACCTTATCAGTGGTTTGGAGTTGCAGTTTAACCGTGCGCGTCAGGCAGCAATTACGACAGAAATTACAGAAATTACAGGTGGTATGGCAGCGCTTGAGTAAGGTGCGACCAACTGTAACCATTAATCAAATTAAACGCTGCGTGTTTGCAGTGATGTGTGGCACAAATTTAAAGATGTCATATGCTAAATTGAAAGGAAAACGACAATGAGTACTGGAAAAGTCGTACAAGTGATTGGTCCGGTCGTCGATGTTGCGTTTGAACCAGGAGATGTCATCCCTGAAATCAATAACGCGCTCAAAATCGATAAGGGCAATGGTCAAACTTTGACAGTTGAAGTATCATTGGCACTGGGCGACGGTGTGGTTCGTACCATTGCGATGGACTCAACTGATGGCCTCCAACGCGGTATGTCAGTAACGGATACTGGCGCTGCAATTCAAGTGCCAGTTGGGGATGCGACATTGGGTCGTGTGTTCAATGTTTTGGGTGAACCAGTGGACAATAATGGTCCGGTGGCGCCTGATACACCACGTCATTCAATCCATCGTGCTGCACCTAAGTATGATGAATTGGCAAGTTCAACAGAAATTTTGGAAACTGGGATTAAGGTGATTGATTTGTTAGCACCTTATATCCGTGGTGGAAAAATTGGGTTGTTCGGTGGTGCCGGTGTTGGTAAGACGGTGCTAATTCAAGAATTGATTCATAATATTGCACAAGGCCACAATGGTATTTCTGTCTTTACGGGTGTCGGTGAACGCACACGTGAAGGTAACGATATGTATCATGAAATGGCTGAATCAGGTGTTTTGAGCCAAACAGCCATGGTTTATGGTCAAATGAACGAACCACCAGGTGCGCGTATGCGTGTTGCGTTAACTGGTTTGACAATGGCAGAAAGCTTCCGTGATAACGAAGGTAAGGATGTGTTGTTGTTTATCGATAACATTTTCCGCTTTACGCAAGCTGGTTCTGAAGTGTCAGCCTTGCTTGGTCGTATTCCTTCAGCCGTTGGTTATCAGCCAACGTTGGCCACAGAAATGGGTCAATTGCAAGAACGAATCACGTCAACCAAGAAGGGTTCTGTCACATCTATTCAAGCCGTTTATGTGCCTGCCGATGATTATACGGATCCGGCACCAGCTACAACATTTGCGCACTTGGATGCCACAACGAACTTGGAACGTTCCCTAACACAACAAGGTATTTATCCAGCCGTGGATCCATTGGCGTCAACTTCTTCAGCGCTTGACCCACAAGTTGTTGGTCAAGAACACTATGAAGTAGCGACAGAAGTACAACGGACTTTGCAACGCTATCGTGAATTGCAAGACATTATTTCAATTTTGGGAATGGATGAATTGTCAGACGAAGAAAAGACAACGGTTAACCGTGCACGTCGTATCCAATTCTTCTTGTCACAACCATTCTCAGTTGCGGAAACATTCACTGGTATTAAGGGTGAATATGTCCCTGTTTCAGAAACAGTGCGTTCATTTAAGGAAATCTTGGCCGGTAAGTATGATGACTTGCCAGAAGATGCTTTCCGTAACGTTGGTGTGATTGAACAAGTTGTTGAAAAAGCCAAGACAATGGCCCAATAAGGGGGTATTGAGAGATGGCAGATGAAAAGACCGCAACAGGCATTACAGTCCAAATTGTGACCCCTGTTGGTGAAGTATATAATGAACCAAACGTAGATTTGGCCATTGTGAATACACAAGGCGGCCAAATTGGTGTCATGAAAAAGCATGTGCCGTTACTCGCTGCGCTAACCATTGATGAATTAATCATCAAAAAAGGCGATCAACGTGAAGTTTTAGCGGTGAATGGTGGTATTGCGGAATTTTCAAATGACCTGTTAACAGTTGTTGCTGACAGTGCTGAAACTTCTGACACCATTGATGTGTCTCGGGCGCAGAATGCCAAAGAACGTGCGGAAGCACGTATTGCGCATGCCCAAGATGATAAAAATGATGCCGAATTGGCACGAGCGCGGGTTGCCTTAATGCGTGCCGTTAACCGTATCCATGTGGCGGCGGTCAAGCAAGGCAAGTAATGTGTTGTAAGATAAAGCATGAAAAACCGAACAGTAATGTTCGGTTTTTTTGTGTCTTTTTAAATGTTAGACGTTGTTCAAAATACAAACGTTCGGATTGAGTGCTATATTTTGGTTTAATGTTCATGACGTGCCGGATGTTTCATTTTAAAATGAGGAGATTATAATTTGAAATCAGAATTACTGCCATGTTTTTCTGCTATATTGTAAAGAACGCAAATATACACCATCTTTACGCAACTAGGCCGTGTTTTTTGACACAGCTTCTGTATGCTGAAGACAGTCATATTTGAGACACAAATTGCACGATGGGTATAAGGAGAGAAATACCATGAGTAAGAATGCGAAAACGCTCGCAGGGATCGCTGTTGTTGTGATAATTGCAATTGCAGCCTATTTTGGTTTCACACATACAGGGTCAAAGTCAACGTCAGAAAAGACGATTCAAGACCTCAAGGTTTACTTTGTGCCATCAAAGCAACCAGATCAAATCATTACCATGACCAAGCCGTTAAAAGGTTTGCTGATTGAGCAATTGAAAAAGGAAGGTTATGACGTTAAAAACGTTGATATCAAAGTTGGGACAAGTTACGAAGCAGCTGGGGAAGCCTTGACTTCAGGAACGGCTGATGTCGGCTTCATTCCTGGGGGAACTTATGTCATGTACCAAGATGGTGCGCAAGCGTTGTTGACTGCAACACGCGCTGGTCTGAACAAGGATTCTGCTGATGCAGCTAAGTGGAATGATGGCAAGCCAACCGAGAAGACAGATAAGCAAGTGTCAACGTACCGGTCAATTTTGATTGCTGGGCCATCAGCTAAGGGACAAGAGTTGGCCAAAAAAGTCAATGCTGGTGAAAAGTTGACCTGGGATGATTTGAATTCAGCCAAGTGGGGCTTGTCATCAACGACGTCATCAGCAGGTTACATTTATCCATCACTCTGGTTGGATAAGCGCTATGGTAAAACGGTTGCGGATTTGAAAAATACCGTGACAGTTGATTCATACGGCTCAGGTATGGCACGTTTGGCTGCTGGTCAAATTGATATTTTGCCAGCTTATGCCGATGCCCGTAGTGACTTTGCGAAAATGTGGACAACAGATTACCAACAACCAAAATCAATCTGGGCCGAGACAAACGTCATCGGTGTGTCACAAAACATTTATAATGATACAATTTCTGTTTCAAAGAAGTCAAAGATTATGACACCGGCATTTCAAAAGGCTTTGTCACAAGCTTTCATTAATTTAGCTAAGACGCCTGAAGGTAAAAAAGTGATTGCCATTTACTCACATGAAGGTTATGTGCCAGCGAAGTCATCAAACTATGATGGCGAACGCGCTGCCCAAAAGTTGCTGAAATCAACACAAAAGTAAACACACAAGATAAGGCGGCGCTGATAATAGCGTCATCAGTCAAAGTGTTAGAACAGTGAGTGGCTATCATAGAAAAGCAGCGCAATTTTGCGCCGCTTTTCTTGCGTTAGAACAGCAAGACTGGCGCACGGCACAGAAAATGAGGACGGCAAAAATGATCAAATTTGAACATGTCTCAAAAACCTATCCCAATGGGGTTAAGGGGCTACAAGATATTAATTTAGAAATTCAAGACGGTGAGTTTATTGGCATTATTGGGATGTCAGGGGCAGGAAAGTCGACGCTGATTCGGACGATCAATCGCTTGAATAATATTACCGAAGGCCAACTCACAGTTGATGGGATTGAAATTTCGACTTTGAAAGGCCAAGCCTTGCGACAATACCGGCGCAAAGTGGGGATGATTTTCCAATCGTATAATCTCGTGCCACGTATCTCAGTTCTCAAAAATGTGATGAGTTCGTTGGTGCCGGATATGCCATTTTGGCGCGTGTTGTTTGGGGTATTTTCCAAAACAGAAAAGATTCGCGCACTAGAGGCACTAGATCGGATGTCAATGTTAGATAAAGCATTCGTGCGGACTGATCAATTGTCTGGTGGTCAACAACAACGGGTGTCATTAGCGCGGACATTAACGCAAAATCCAAGCGTCCTACTGGCTGATGAACCCGTGGCAGCGTTAGATCCGGTGACGGCGCACGAAGTCATGGATGACTTTAAGCGGATCAACCAAGAATTAGGCCAAACGGTGCTGATTAACATTCATCACGTTGACTTAGCCTTAGAATATACGCAGCGTATTATCGGTATTCGTGCGGGGCAAATTGTTTATGATGGCCCAGCTAGCGGCATCAATCAAGCCACCCTGGACTTAATCTACAGTAAAGATGAGGGACAGTAATGGGCTGGTATGATAAATTATTTGAAGCCGAAAGCTATCAGTTAGCTAATGGTAAAGTGGTCTCACAAAAATTTACGCGATTGCCACTCATTATCGTGTTATTGCTAATTGGTATTAGTATCTCGGTGTGGGTAACTGGGTTTAGTTTGGTCACCTTAGTGACCAATTTTGTCGGTTTTTGGCAAATTCTGGCGAGCATGTGGCCGCCTAATTTGGCCTATTTTTCACAAGTGTGGCCACCGTTGTTGGTCACGATTCAAATGTCATTTTTTGGCTCGTTTTTTGGGGCAGCGTTGGCTTTGCCGTTTGCAATTTTAGCGGCGCACAACGTGATGAATCATCGACTAGTCAATTTAGTGGTGCGTTTTATTTTAACCGTTGTGCGAACGATTCCGACATTGGTGGCCGCTTTGATTGCGACTTATATTTTCGGGTTGGGCACCTTTGCCGGAACCGTGGCGATTTTCCTTTTTAGTTTCTCATTTGTCGGGAAACAATTATTTGAATATATTGAAACGGTGAATATGGGGGCCTATGAAGCGTTAATCGCTACTGGTGCCAGTGCACCGCGGGCGTTTGTGACCACCATCTTGCCACAAATTTTACCGACTTATTTATCAACGTCGTTATTTGCGTTTGAAGGTAATGTGCGTTATGCCGCTATTTTAGGCTATGTTGGCGCTGGTGGTATTGGCATGATTTTGAACGAAAAAATTGGCTGGCGGGAATTTCAAAGTGTGGGCATGATTTTGCTAGCAATCTTTGTCGCTGTGATTGTGATTGAGATGGTTAGTCAACAATTACGTCGCTATTTGAGTTAAGGAGAGAGCAGATGAATCAAAAATTAACGTCAGTTCTCAATCAAGCACCACGCCGTGGCCGTCAATATACCCTGATTGCGCTGGTATTGCTTGTTTTGGTTGGGTTATCGTCACCGGCATTAAAGGGGGCAGATATTACCGCTAAAGGTTTTGACATTGGTCAGAGTATTTTAACGGGGCTTGTCACACCAGATACACAATTGCTGTTTGGCTTAGGTGACAGTGGGGTGGCCTACTTAATTTTGCAAACGATTGCTATTGCGTTTCTTGGCACTTTGGTTGGGGCAGTGATTGCGGTGCCGCTATCATTTGTATCAGCGACGAATATTGTGCCGCGACCAGTTGTGATTGTGACCCGTTTTATCATTATGGCCATTCGGACCATTCCGTCATTAGTTTATGGTTTGATGTTTATTCGTGTCACGGGGCCTGGGCCATTTGCTGGGGTCATGACATTGGCGGTGGTTTCAATTGGAATGATTTCGAAGTTGTTTATTGAAACAATTGAGGATTTGGATCCTGGTATTTTAGAATCGTTGGATGCGTTTGGGTCAACTTTTTTCCAGAAAATTCGCTATGGTGTCTTACCACAATTGGGGCCAGATTTTATTTCGATTTTAGTGTATCGGTTTGATATGAATTTACGGGAAGCGACTATTTTAGGGCTTGTCGGCGCTGGTGGTATTGGAGCGCCAATGATTTTTGCCTTGAGTGCGTATCATTGGCATCAAGTGGGCGCTATTTTAATCGGACTCTTCATTTTGGTCTTTGTCGTGGAAATTTTGTCGGACAAATTACGACAAAAAATTTTACGGGGCTAGGACACCTAGACGACCAAGGTCGTCTTTTTTTAGGAGGAGACAATGAAACAATTTAAACTGTATTATACATCTGACGTCCATGGCTATTTACTTCCAACGGACTACATACAAGCAGGTGCGCAGCCGTTAGGCTTAGCCAATGCGGCCACTCATTTTCAAAAAGATGCCCAAACGCTTATTATTGATGGCGGCGATATGTTTCAAGGCTCACCAATGTTGCAATATTTACAACAACAGCCGGCACAAGATGCCGTGACGACGGCCATGAATCTGGCGGGTTACGATTATGTGACCCTAGGAAATCATGATTTTAATTTTGGTTATGATGCCCTCCAGCAACATTTAGCGCGTCTGGATGCGACGGTGATTGCCGAAAATGTGACGGATTTGAACGGCCACACTCTGTACCCCGCACAAATTAAAACGCTAGGGGATGGGACACGGATTGGGTTAATGGGCTTAGTTACGGATTATATCAATATTTGGGAACAACCAGCCCATTTAAATGGCATTAAAATTACCGCACCATTGCATCAGGCCCAACAAACCGTTGCTTACTTGCGGGCACATGCTGATGTGGTGATTGGGCTTTATCATGGGGGGTATGAACGCGATTTGGCCACTGGTCAATTACTGAGTGACACGACAGAAAATATAGCGTGGGCATTAACGCAAGCGCTTGATTTAGACATCTTAATCACCGCGCACCAGCATGGTGACGTGCAGCCGCAAGTGATCAATGGGGTGTTAACGCTACAACTACCCAATCAAGCGAAAAAATTTGCAGTGGTAACAGGTCAAAAGCATCAAGACCAATGGGAGTTTGCTGCTGAAACGAAACCAGTTGGTGACATCGCCCGCCCAGACATCGTTACAGCCCTCGCGCCGTTACAACAACAAGTTGAGGCGTGGCTGGACCAACCGGTTGCGACATTAAATGCGCCAGTACCACCGGCAGCACCCTTACAATTAGCGCAATTTGGTCATCCTATTTTGCAATGGCTTGCTGCCGTGCAACTCGCCGCTTCGCAAGCTGATGTGACACTTGTGAGTTTAAACAACAATCCGATGAGTTTACCGGCCAACGTCACGTTACGACAAATTTTGCAAAACTATCCCTTTGATAACACCTTAGTCACTAAGCGAGTCACGGGTCGCGCGTTGCGGGCTAGTTTAGAACATACCGCAGACTACTTTATATTAGAAGAAAACGGCCAGTTGGCGATCAATCCAGCTTGGCTTCAGCCTAAAGTTGAACACTATAACTATGATTTGGTGTATGGGTTGCAATACACGTTTGATGTCACGCAACCAGTTGGGCAACGGGTGACTGCCATGCGTTTTAACGGACAAGCGGTCCAGGACGAGGATACCTTAACCGTTGCCATGAATAGTTATCGTGCTGTTGGTGGTGGCAATTATGCGGCTTATCAACAGGCACCAACTGTTTTTAGTGATGATCGGGCCGTACAAGAATTGCTAACGGCCTATTTTAAAACGCATCAGCAGCTCCCAACCGCCCCAAAACTCGCCTTCAACCTGAAATATTGAACAAATTGGATTGTTAAAGTTTAGTAAATAACAGTGCGTAATATAACTGACATCATCTCGATGTTTGCTTATTATATTTAAAGCATAGAATACTCTACGTAACATATCGTAAGAAAAACTTAAATCAATCCAATAAGAGGTATATATTTCATGCTTAGTTTTAAAAAGACATTAACAGTTGCTGCTGGTGTAGCCAGCGCATTTGCTTTCGGTGCATCACATGCTAGCGCCGACACAACAGATTCACAAAACCGCCCAACAGACTATGTTGTTAAGGCTGGCGACACATTGAACAAGTTGTCAAGTGAATACAACACAACAGTTGAAGATATCGCTGCTAAGAACAACATCACTGATGTGAACTTGATTTTTGTTGGTCAACATTTGACTTTTGCTGAAGCAGCTGCGTCACAAGCAACTGCTGCCCCAGCACAAGCACCAGTTGCTCAAGCACCAGCAGCACCTGTTGCCGCACCGGTACAACAAGCGCCAGTACAACAAGCGCCAGCAGCAGCGCCTGTTCGCCAAGCTGCACCACAAGTATCATCTTCAGCGGCTTTGAACGCTTTGATTGCGCGCGAATCTGGTGGTAACGTGCATGCACGTAACGGTCAATACTATGGTATCGGTCAATTGTCAGCACAAGCACGTGCCGTTTACGGTGGTAACTCAGCTGACTATAACGACCAATTGAACGCCATGAAGGCTTATATTGCAGCACGTTATGGTACAGCCGAAAACGCTTGGGCACACTCACAAGCAACTGGTTGGTATTAAAATTTAGTGTGAATACGCCCGAATTTATACGTTAAAAGATCACTACGGTGATCTTTTTTTGTTGCCATTTTGGCTGAACTTGTTTGACACCTTTTTAGCAAGTCGGTATACCTGTATCAACGCAAGAGGGCCTTTGGGGAGGGGAACGATGACAATGTTAGAGAGCCAATACTATAATCAGGCATTAAAGTTTTTTGTGCATGAAAAACGGGTGCCGGTTAAGCGTATTTTAACGGAAGCCAATATTTCACGTAGTCGTTTTTATGCTTATCTTAACGGCGCGGGTGATTTGGGGATGACGCGGTTGTTATCCATTCTCAATGTATTACACGTTAATTTGACTGATTTTTTGATGTATGCCCGTGTCTTACAAGAAGAAGCTTGCCAAACAATAGGCAAAAAGCCGACACAGCAAGGTTTGTCACGATCAGAACAATTACAAATAGCTGCACAAGTCGCGACCCAAGTGCATGATTATGCACCGTTGGTGCAGGTTTTGCGTCAAATACAGCAAACCTTTGATTATGACGAAGAACGGGCACAAATTCAGCCGTTGTTACCACTGATAACCGGTATTTTGTGTGCCTCAACGTACCGTACAGCAACTGAACTCGCGCTTTTTTTAGTGGTGATACCACATTTAACTTATGACCAACTACAAATGAATTTTCCTAAAGCCCAAGCGGCACTAACGCAGCGACTGGCAGATAGTCATGACGTAGCACCGTATTTGACGAATTTTCTAGTTGAAATGCAATACAAAATGTTGATGGCAGCCCTGCAACAGCAAGATATGACCACAAGTATGCAACTTGTGGCACAAATTACGACCGTTTCAACTGATGCATTGGCTTGGCATGCTCAATTCATTAAAAAAATTGTCACTGTGATTCAAGCTATTTTACAAGATCAGACCGCCACAGCCAAAATGCTGTACAGTAAATTAATTGAGCTGGTTTATTTTATTCAACCAGCAGACCAATGGTTCAATTATGAAAAGTTACTGTACCATGATTTTGACCATTTCGAAAAAGCAATTCTCGTCACTAACGCCGTACGATAATTGCTTTTTCTTGTATAATAGACTTATGCAAATAAATTATGATTTTTTAGACAACTATACCTTTAAAAATAAAGCGATGACGGTGCGTAACCGCGTGGTGATGGCACCAACGACATTACGCTCGTCACTAGAAGATGGTAGTGTATCAGATAATGAATTGCATTTTTATCAATTACGTGCACAAGGGCCGGGGATGATTGTGACCGAAGTGGCTTATGTGAACGAATTAGGCCGCGGTTGGGAGGGCGGCCTTTCAGCGGCGCATGATGACAATATTCCTGGTTTGCGCCGCTTAGCAAGTGCGATTCAATCTGGTGGTGCGAAGGCCATTTTACAAATTTTTTCTGCTGGTCGCCAATCGACAAGTGCGATTTTACGTGGCGAAACCCCTGTTTCGGCTTCAGCGCAGCCTTATCCAAAAGGTGATCACGAAACACCACGGGCATTAACGCATGATGAAATTGTGCAAACGATTGATGATTTTGCACAGGCCACACGGCGTGCTATCTTAGCAGGTTTTGATGGCGTCGAGTTGCATGGGGCGAACTTATATTTGATGCAACAGTTTTTTTCACCAGATAGTAACCGACGGGATGATATTTGGGGTGGCTCGTTAGAAAAACGTGAGCGTTTTGGCTTAGCCGTGACGGCTAAAGTGGCGCAAACGATTGATAAATATGCTGATCGGCCGTTTTTGTTAGGATACCGACAATCGCCGGAAGAACCGATGACACCAGGGATTACGCTAGCTGATTCGTTAGCATTTGCTCAAAAAATTGCAGCAGTGCCGATAGACTATTTACATTTATCATTGAAAGATGCGTTTCAAACACCGTTTAAAGATAAAACAGACACGGCCATGATTATTTCACACTACAAGCAGGCATTACCAGCAGACTTTCCGATCATGGTGGCTGGGCTATTGAAGCAACCAGAACAAGTTGAACGTTTGATGGATGAAGGAGTGACGTTTGCCGCCTTAGGCCGTGAATTGATTGTGGAACCAAACTGGGTACAAAAGGTGGCGCAACATGATATACAAGCCATTCGGTATGCGGTTTCACCAGCTGATTTTGAGTTGTTAGGAGTGCCAAAGCCATTAGAAAAGTGGTTACTGACACGCTTTAGAAATGGTTTGCCCATTACAACTGATCCGGAGTTTGATCCCAAAGTTCCATGGCAATACTATAAGCATAACGTTGCGAACGCGCCACGGCCAGTTGAGCCAACCCAACTCTTAACGATGAAGCCAAAAGCGTCACAATCTGAATAAACCAATGTGAGGGCAATTAATTTGTAAAAATTGATGACATTTTTTGATAAAAAGTGTTGACGGCGTTTTGATTTCTTGCTATACTAATATAGTTGTTTGATACAGATCAAACATCACTGACCATGGCTCGTTGGTCAAGTGGCTAAGACGCTGCCCTTTCACGGCGGAATCGAGAGTTCGATTCTCTCACGAGCTATATCAAGTCGCAACTTCGGTTGCGGCTTTTTATGTGTCCAAAAGCACTGACCAATTGTTGGTTGGTGCTTTTTTGTGTTCTGGCTGGATAAAGCGTATAATTAAAGCACTGAATTTGAAGAGAGCGAGACGGATTTTGGCCAACGAAATTAAAACTGATGAAACAAAATACTTGAACAAAACGCTAACAGCAATGAACAAAGCATTGCAGACCACTGAGGCTGAAATTAAACGGACAAATAAAAACATTAACAGTGTTGCCCAGAATTGGGGGGATGTTCGTCTAAAGACGGACACTTATTCTGGAATTGTCGAGACAGCCGCCTCAATTCGGCAACAGCAACAAATGCTTTCCGAACGAGAAAATTCTAAGACGCGGGCAGAACAACGTTTTGCCACGTTGACGAAGCAAATTGAGCGGCCGTACTTTGCGCGGATTGATTTTAGCGAGTCAGCAAGTGATTCTGGCGAAGCCGAAACGATTTATATTGGTCTTGGGTCATTTAGTGATGAAGACCATAAGTTTTTAGTGTATGATTGGCGTGCGCCAGTGGCTTCGATTTACTATGATGGCGGCATTGGTGACGTCTCTTATCTGACACCAGATGGTACCCAACAAGCAAACGTGACGTTGAAACGACAATTCCAGATTGAAGATGGTGTGATTGTCACACTCTTTGACACAGAGGAAGCGATTGGGGATGCGATGTTGATGAATGCCTTATCAGGTGAATCATCAACTAAAATGAAGTCCATCGTGACAACGATTCAAAAAGAACAAAATAAAATCATTCGTAACACGGCTGCCGACTTGTTATTTGTCCAAGGTGCTGCCGGATCGGGGAAAACGGCGGCTGTCTTGCAGCGCGTTGCTTATTTGTTGTACCGTTACCGCGGTAAATTGACATCTGGGCAAGTGGTGTTATTTAGTCCGAACCAATTGTTTAATGACTATATTGATAATGTTTTGCCAGAACTTGGGGAGCAAAATATGGTCCAGATGACATTTTATCAGTATGCGTCACGCCGTTTACCAAAGATTGCGGTGGAAACCCTGCAAGAACGCTTTGAATATGATCACACCTCTGCTGCAATCAACTTAGCGAAGGGGAGTTTGGCGATGTTTGACGCAGTTACTGCGTATGCTGAACATTTGAACCGTGCCGATATGCGTATTCGTAATATTATGTTCCGCGGTGAACCATTGGTAACGAAAGAACGCATTGCCGAAATTTATTACCAATATAACGACAACTATAAGTTGGGCCAACGGTTAGAAGCAACACGGGACAGTCTCATGCGGCTATTAAGTGCGCGAATTGGGACGGAAATGCGCAAAGACTGGGTTGAACTTGAAATTGAAAACCTCTCTAAGCAAGAATATGACGAATTAGTTGGTGCCGGCCGTGTCCGGATGGGCGATGATCAAGAGCAAGATGCGGCTGCAAAAACACGCTTAGCACAGCTGGGTGAAGGCCCTAAAGAACGCGAGTTTGCGAGTGAAAAAGCGGAACGCCAATTCTTGTCACGACAAATTGTAACGCGTGCCTTAAAGCCATTAGCACGTCAAATTCGACGGGGTAGCTTTTTGAATATCAATGCGCAATTTGTTGATTTCTTACGTCATGCTCATGAGTATATTGACTTGTCAAAATTTGGGGTATCCATGGCGGACTGGACAGCTCATGTTGACAGTGTGATCGATGCCCTAAAAAATAAGCAATTATCATTAATTGACACGACCATTTACCTGTATCTTTATGATTTGATTACCGGAAAAAATGGGGAACGTGATATTCGCTTCTTATTTATTGATGAAATACAAGATTACACGCCTTTCCAACTGGCCTTTTTGAAGTTTAGCTTCCCACGCGCAAAATTCACGGTGCTAGGTGATTTGAATCAAGCGATCTTTACCAAAGATAATGCCACAACGTTACAACAAGACTTTGCGACCTTATTTGATCCAGATCGCGTTGAAACGGTTAAATTGACCCAAACGTATCGGTCAACTCAGCAAATTACTGACTTTACCAAGCACATTTTGCGAGGTGGTGAGGATATTGATGCCTTTAACCGTGCAGGAAATAAGCCAGAATTATACGTGTTACCTGATGAGGAGGCGATGCTGGCACAACTCCGTCAACGGTTAGCAGTAGATGCTGAGCAGAAAACATCGACGGCCATTATCACCAAAACACTGGAAGATGCCCAAAACTTGGCGCGTCAATTGGGTGATCGTTCGGTGACGTTGATTCAATCTGAAAATCAGCGACTGGCACAAGGGGCTATTATTGTGCCGTCTTACTTGGCTAAAGGATTGGAATTTGATTCAGTGGTGATTTGGCATGCGGATAATACCCGTTATGGGGATAATTCAGAACGCCGTCTGTTATATACGGTAGCGAGCCGTGCGATGCACGAATTGACGATGCTAGCGCAAGACCAGGCCACGGTTTTGTTGGATGATGTGCCGGCAGACCTCTATGAGGTTAAGGCATGAACACCTTAGTACAAGCGATTCAACAACGCTATCAGGGTGACTTCATGACAGTGGGGATTACCGGATCGGTGGCGGTTGGGAAAAGTACGTTTGCGGCCAATTTGGCTGAGGCATTAGCCGTTAACGTCGCTGTTGTTAGCACGGATGATTTTTTGATGTCTAACGCGACGCTCATGGCGCAAGGCTTGTTTGATCAAAAGGGCTTCCCGCAAACGTATGGGTTGGACAAAATGGCACAGATGATTGCGGCTTTTAAAGCTGGTCAATCGACCGTTACAATACCGCTTTATCGCCAAGATATTGCAGATATTGATGCCCAAGTCCAGCAAACGATTTCGCGTCCAGATATTTTAATTATTGAAGGTGTTGTCGCGCTGCAATTGGCAGCCCTTGATTTTAAAATTTATCTCGATGCATCATTATCGGATATTAAATCTTGGTATTTGTCGCGAACATTGGCCATGACGGCGCAAGCGCAAGACGATCCGACCTCATGGCGGTATCAATTTGCCCAAATGCCGGTTGCTGAATTATCTGAATTAGCGATGACCACCTGGGATGAAACGAATCAAGTCAATCTGGATCGCTATATTTTACCCACACAACAACAGGCTGATGCTGTTGTCAGTCTGGATTCGGAACATCAGATTCGCCATATAACAATAAAATGATTGTAATTAATTGTCAACTTTGTTGACAATTTTTTTAGTTAGCGGTAAGATATTCTACATGATCGAATGGATCATTCGTTTAGAAAACGCTAGTTAATGTGATGATGATCAAAAAAAGGAGTTATATATGAGTGAAAAAATTCTCGACGTGCATGGCAAACCCGTCAATCGTATGGCGATGATGATGGTCTTGCTTGTCGGTGTGTTCTCAGTTATGCTGATGCAAACAGCGTTAGGGACTGCGTTACCTGCGTTAATGACCGCTTTTAACGTGAATGCCTCAACCGTCCAATGGTTAACAACCATTTTCTTGATGGCAAACGGTATTATGGTGCCAGTTTCAGCTTACTTGACAACACGCGTCCCAACGAAGGCTTTGTACCTTTCGTCTTTGGGACTATTTACTATCGGGACCTTGGTGGCTTTTGTGACGCCAACTAATGCTTTTTGGCTGTTGATGGTGGCCCGTGTCTTGCAAGCCATGGCGGTTGGTATCTTGATGCCTTTAATGCAGGTGGTGTCGCTATCATTATTTGATGCAGAATCACGTGGTAAAGCCATGGGACTTGGTGGCTTGGTTATCGGTATGGCACCAGCCATCGGACCAACGTTATCTGGTTGGATTCTTGAAGAGGATCATACGTTATTGGGCGTCACATTAGTGAGTTCTTGGCGTTCTATCTTTGGTGTGGTACTGCCAGTGGTGATTGTGATTATGATTGCGTCATGCTTCATTTTCCATGATGTCTTACCAACGCAAAAGGTGACGTTGAATGTGCGCTCATTAATTGAATCAACCTTTGGTTTTGGGTTGGTTTTGTATGGCTTTGCGATGGTTGCCTCAAATGGTTGGGGCAGTGCACAAGTCATTGTGCCATTAGTTATTGGCTTTTTGACCGTGATCGAATTTATCTGGCATCAATCAAAAATGGACAAGCCGTTTTTGGATATGTCCGTCTTTAAATCAAAGCAGTTCACGATTACAACAATCTTGGTATCACTTGCCATGATGGCCATGATCGGTGTGGAAATGGTTTTGCCAATTTACATGCAAAACATCCGTGGCTTAACGCCACTGCATTCTGGTTTGATCTTGTTACCAGGTGCCTTGATGATGGGTATTGTGTCACCAATTGCTGGGGCATTTTACGATAAACATGGCGCCAAGCGTTTAGCGATTACCGGCTTTACGATCCTGATTATTGGGACAGTACCATTGGTTTATTTAACGGCTGATACCCCAACGCTTTACATCACCGCACTCTATACATTGCGTATGTTTGGTATTGCCATGACCATGATGCCATTAACGGCGTCAGCGATGGGTGCCTTGTCACCACAAACAGCTGCCCAAGGGACAGCTGCAAACAATACCATGCGTCAAGTGGCGTCTTCTTTGGGAACAGCGGTGTTGGCTTCAGTGATGCAATCGGTCACACAAAATCACATGCCAGCAGCCACTATGAAGGGCGCAGACCCATTGTTGTTTGGTAAGAAAGCCTTGGATGCTACGCTAACTGGTTTCCACGCCTCATTCTTCCTAGCTGCAGGCTTTGCGATTGTTGCCATCTTAATCGCGTTCTTCCTACACAGTGGTAAGGTCAATACACCGGCAAAGGAGGCAGCATAAGATGATTATCATTATTCTGGCAGTATTTGCCGTTCTAGCCTTTTGGGCAAATATGACGATTAAGTCAACTGTGACACGTTATGTGACGGTAACCGTCATGTTTATCGGTTTGACTTTGAGTGTTATTGCGATTGTTGCCAACATGCATAGCCATTTTGGTATGAAAACAGTGGTGACAACGACTAAAACTGAAATTTACTCAGCAGGTTCACCGCAACAACAATTTGGGGTACTTTTGTATCAAAGTGTTGGGACTGCGGGTAAAGAAAATGTTTATATTTACAAGGCTTCACCGGACGCCAAGAAAACGACACTGGCAAAACCGGATTTGAAGACGACCTCTCAGCGTGTCGCCGTTGCTGGCGATAAGGCTTACAAAATTGTGCAAACAACGCGTTATGTCTACCGTAACAACACTTACAAGTTCTTGTTTGGTTGGGCAGATAATAATCACCAGTTGAAGCACAAGCATGTGATTTATCAAGTGCCGGCAACTTGGATTGCGATGACGCCTGATCAGGCGAAGTCATTGGCTGCCAAGATGGCACCTAAGACACCAGAAGAACAAGCTGGTGCTGCGGCCAAGCAAGCGGAATTAGCTGCTTTGGCCAAGATAGACCCAGATCGGGCCGCCCGCGCACAAGTTGATCAGATTAAACAAGTGTTGCAAATTACACAATAAGCACAAATAAAAGCGACAACTTCGACTTTAGAGGTTGTCGCTTTTATGCTATGATAATGAAAATAATGGGCTAGTGTACCGATATGGTACGGGTCACAGTCAGCGACAGGAGGGTGAATTTACGCATGTATTTTTTTGTCAATCAAGGCATTGGCCATAGCAATAGTGGTGTCGAACATGCCCAGTTTTATCGTGCGGCCCGTTTTCGTGAACAAGGCTTGCCGTTTAAGTTGGTGTTTACTGACCATTTACCACAGTTACACCAACATATGTCAGAATGGCAACTGGCTGAACATGAAGTTATTGGACTTTATGACTATTTGTTAAGTGATGACCCAGATGATTATCTACAACAGGGGACGCGTCAGCCACAGGTCTATTATGAAGAATCGCTTTGGGATACTGAGCAAACACAACGACTACTGTTTAGACAAGCCACTGGTCGGTATACAGAAACGATCCAACGCCGAAAGCGTCGGACACGAGACAGTGAGTATGTTGTGGTTGATGATCGCGTGATTCTTGAAAATCAGCAACATCGTGTAACTTGGCATTATCAATATGATGGCGAAAATGGTAAGCGTCCTGTCAATATCCATGTCGATAACTTTCGCGGTCAGCACTACTTATTCACAACGCAGGAAGAGTTGCTCACCTTTTTCTTTGCAGAACTGCAGCGTTATTTTACCCAAAATGTTTATTTCGTTGATCGTGGTGTCTCACATGAAGCAGCCTTAATTAGATTGAAGCAGGCCGGTTCGCCATTGCAGCTGGGGGTGGTCATTCATGCGGCGCATTTTGTTGGTTTTGTTAACGGCCATCCACTTTGGAATACTTATTATCAATACTTATTTGATCATTTAGCTGTCGTCGATGTCATTATTGTCTCAACGCATCAGCAACGGGAGGATATTCTATCGCAATTACAAACGCTAGGCGTGTCGGATGTTGCTGATAAAATCGTGGTGATACCAGTTGGTGGGGTGCCGGACATTGCGCCGGTGCGTCATTGGCAAGGGCCCACGGCCAAATTTGTCACCGCAGCACGTTTACACGTCGAAAAGAATTTAACGCATGTCATAATGGCCGTCAAACAATTACGTGATGCGGGGATGCCCCTAACTTTAGCAATTTATGGTGTGGGACAAGAATATGCCCCCTTAGCACAATTCATCCAAACGCATCAGTTAGCAGATGTCGTGACGCTAAAAGGGTTGAGTCAGGATATGTTAGCGGACATGCAGCAGTATGATGCGTTTGTTTCTGCTTCTTATTCCGAAGGTTTTGGGCTGGCCTACCTAGAAGCGATGAGTTTAGGACTGCCAATTGCAACTTATGCGAATCGCTATGGGGCACAAACTTTAGTGCGTGACGGCGAGAACGGCTATTTGGCGGCCTTTGAGCCACAAACCACGGCTGAAGCACAGAACATCACACATTTGGCTGCGGCCATGCGCCGCATTTTTGATAACTATGATGCGTTATCGCGTGGTGCTAGTCGACAATCACGTGCATTTCTCAATGCTGATATTGCCAGGCAGTGGGGGCGTTTAGTGGAGGCTTTGAGATGAGGATTGAAATGATTAATGCCTTAACTTATAGTGATGCACCAGGCGTTGCTTGGCAAATTGAGCGGGTACGTACAGGGAAAAGTGACGCTTTGTGGCTGGCAACACCGCATGAAGACGCGGTTCATCTTGTGAAAAAATTAGGACTGTTGCCAGAGCAAGTTTATGATATGTATGCGCAACGGTACTTAACGGCTATTGATGACACGACGGGTATTTGGTGGACGGATTTTCCGGTACCAGCTGATGCGCAATTTTTGATTTATAGTGATTGGACCAAACATATTGTGAGTCACGGTTATGATCGTGCGCGGGTGCGTTGGTTTAATGATGCGCAACGGTTTGTCCAAGCGGTGATTTGGCTAGATTTAGCGGGTAAAATAGACTATAAAGAAATCTATCAGCGTAATGGGGCGTTATTTGCCAAACAATATTTTAGTGCGGGTGAGTTGCAACAATCCGATTTTTATTTTGGCAAACAAACTGTTCAGGTGCGTGATTTTTACTTTGAAGAGCACCGTAATTTTGTGTATGCGTATGATCAAAAATATGCGTCTGCTGCTAGTTATTTAGCTGCGGTGTGCCATCGTTGGCCACAGGCACAATTTAATGTGACGCAGTTAGATCGCACATTGGCGTTTGTCCCAAAACAGACGACATTAACACTGGTAGATGGGGTACTAGATGCCAAAGGGCGTTTACGGGCACAATTAGCAGATATTTTACGTGATGATACTCATCCAGTGACCACGATACGGGTGGCAGAACAGGACTACCAAGCACTGCAAGTCCTAGGATTACCGTTGCAAAAAGTCCAAGTCGTCACAATTTGAATACCTTTTCACATATCCCAACACAACGTTGGGATTTTGTTCTATAATAGGTATGTAAGAATAAAATTTTGGAGGCTATCATGGCTAAATTGACTGTTTCAGATTTGGAACTTTCAGGTAAGAAAGTATTGATGCGCGTTGACTTCAACGTGCCAATCAAGGCAGGCGTTATCGGAAACGATAACCGTATTGTGGCAGCGTTGCCAACAATCAAGTACGTACTTGAGCATGGTGGACGTGCGATCTTGTTCTCACACTTGGGTCGTATCAAGTCTGAAGACGATAAGAAGGATTTGTCATTGGCACCAGTTGCTAAGCGTTTGGGTGAATTGTTGGGTCAAGAAGTGAAGTTTGTCCCACAAACACGCGGTGCTGAACTTGAAGCTGCTGTTGCAGATTTAAAGGATGGCGAAGTTTTGATGGTTGAAAATACACGTTTTGAAGACGTTGCAGACGGCCAAGAAACAAAGCATGAATCAAAGAACAATGATGAACTTGGTAAGTACTGGGCATCATTGGGTGATGATATCTTCGTCAACGATGCCTTTGGTACAGCACACCGTGCCCACGCCTCAAACGTTGGTATTTCAGCAAATGTGTCACAAGCAGCAGCTGGCTTCTTGATGGAAAAGGAAATCAAGTTCTTGGGTGACGCTGTGGCAAACCCAGTGCGTCCGTTTGTTGCCATTATTGGTGGTGCCAAGGTTTCAGATAAGATTGAAATCGTCAAGTCATTGCTTGAAAAGGCCGACAAGGTAATTGTTGGTGGTGGGATGGCCTATACTTTTGATGCTGCAAAGGGTTACAAGATTGGCAACTCATTGTTTGAAGCAGATAAGGTTGAATTGGCTAAGGAATTGATGGCAGAAGCTGGCGACAAGCTTGTTTTGCCAGTTGATTCAGTTGCCGCTGATGCTTTCTCAAATGATGCCAAGACAGAAGTTGTTGATGCAGCAGCTGGTATCCCTGATGGTTACATGGGACTAGACATTGGACCAAAGTCAGTGAAGTTGTTCCAAGACACATTGGATGGTGCTAAGACAGTTGTTTGGAACGGCCCAATGGGTGTCTTTGAAATGCCTAACTTTGCTAAGGGAACTTTGGCTATTGCCGAAGAATTAGTGAAGGTCACTGAAAACGGTGGTACAACAATTGTTGGTGGTGGTGATTCAACTGCAGCCGTACAACAATTAGGTGTTGCTGACCAATTGTCACACATCTCAACTGGTGGTGGTGCTTCATTGGAATACCTTGAAGGTAAGGAATTGCCAGGAATTGCCGCAATTACAGAAAAGTAAACGTTAAAACAGCCAAACGGCTGTTTTTTTAGTTGGTTTTGATCAGGTCGGCTTCGGATAATTTTGACGATGTCATGTATAATAGGACTAACGAAGTCAACTAAGATTTAGGAGTGTCGTATGATTCAGGTTTATAATACATTGTCTCGAGAAAAAGAAGTTTTCAAACCGCTAACACCGGGTAAAGTGAGTATGTATGTCTGCGGACCGACAGTGTATAACTACATCCATATTGGCAATGCGCGATCAGCGATTGCTTTTGATGTGATTCGTCGTTACTTTGAATATCGCGGTTACACTGTCAAGTATGTATCGAATTTTACCGACGTGGACGATAAAATTATCAAGCGCGCACGCGAAGAAGGCGTTGATGAAATGACGATTGCCAACAAATATGCTGATGCTTTTCATGCCGATACGTTGCCACTTAATATTAAGCCTGCAACGATTCGGTCGCGCGCAACTGAAGTGATTCCTGATATCATCACCTTTGTACAAGATTTAATTGATAAAGGGTATGCGTATGAATCAGCGGGGGATGTTTATTTCCGTGCCAAGCAATTCAAGGGCTATGGTATTTTGGCCCATCAAGACTTAACCGAAATGACTGCTAATGCTGCTGGCCGTTTAGATGATGACGAACAAACCCGTAAAGAAGATCCGATTGACTTTGCGGTTTGGAAAGCTAGTCGTGATGCCGATGAAATTGCTTGGGCATCGCCTTGGGGCAATGGTCGGCCAGGTTGGCACATTGAGTGCTCAGTCATGTCACAAAAATATTTGGGCAAAACGATTGATGTCCATGGTGGCGGCATTGATTTGGCGTTTCCACATCATACAAATGAAATTGCCCAATCAGAGGCGCGGACGGGCCGAAAATTTGTGAATTATTGGCTACATAACGGCTTTGTGAATGTTGATAATGAAAAGATGTCCAAGTCATTAGGGAACTTTACCACCCTGCATGATATGTTGACGGATTACGATGACCCGATGGCAATTCGCTATTTACTTGCCACAACACATTATCGGCGGCCAATTAACTATGCGCCGGACACATTGGCACAGGCACGTGCTGCGCTAGAACGGATCCGGACAGGATACCGTAATTTACAATTCCGCTTAGCAGATGCTGTCCCTGGTCAAGATACGGTGCTAGAAACAACCATCCAACAACAGGTCGAAGCCTTTGAGATAGCGATGGATGATGACTTTAATGTACCCAATGCCGTAGCTGCAATTTTTGAGTTGATTACATTAGCAAATACGTATGCAGAAGCGACAACTGTTTACGATGGTACGGTGACAAAACTATTAACGACAATTGAGACGCTAATGGGTGTTTTGGGAATTGATGGGTTATCAGGAGCGTCGGATCTGACAGCTGAACAACGCCGCTTGATTGATTCCCGTGCCATTGCGCGGACGTCACAAGATTACCAAACATCAGATGAGCTACGCGAGCAACTTAAGACATTAGGTATTATCATAGAAGATACACCACAAGGGCAGCGATGGCATCGCGCCAAGTAAAACCGCTTTGGCGGTTTTTTTATTAGTCAACGTTTATACAAAGACAAACTTAGAGATAGTTTTATTAGTTTATACTGGATAAAAAGCGAACGAAGAAAGCGACAAAAATGGTAAGAAAGGGATAAAACGAACGTGTAAAAAAGAAGTAAAAAAGGGGTTGACGCAGGGGGATAAAGGCGGTA
>NZ_CBDKZH010000006.1:0-26607 GCF_965300815.1 Leuconostoc sp. | reverse complement strand
GAGCACCTGCCTTACAAGCAGGGGGTCACAGGTTCGATCCCTGTAGCGTCCATTGACGAAAGTCAAAACCGGCACGTCGGGATAAAGCGATGCCGACTTAGCTCAGTTGGTAGAGCACCGCTCTTGTAAAGCGGGGGTCGAAGGTTCGAGTCCTTTAGTCGGCATGTTCATGCGGAAGTAGTTCAGTGGTAGAACATCACCTTGCCATGGTGGGGGTCGCGGGTTCGAATCCCGTCTTCCGCTTCTATGCCGGCGTGGCGGAATAGGCAGACGCACAGGACTTAAAATCCTGCGATAGAAATATCGTACCGGTTCGATCCCGGTCGCCGGCATATATGCACCTATAGCGCAATTGGATAGAGCGTCTGACTACGAATCAGGAGGTTGCAGGTTCGACTCCTGCTAGGTGCATAGAGGTTGAAGGAATTCAAACTCTTTTTTTAAGTTTAAAGGGGCAGAAGCTCTCGTAGAACTTTTCGGGACGTAGCTCAGCTTGGTAGAGCACCTGGTTTGGGACCAGGGGGTCGCAGGTTCGAATCCTGTCGTCCCGATTGACAAACCAAAATTTGTCAAAGACGATCGCGGTGTAGCTCAGCTGGCTAGAGCGTCCGGTTCATACCCGGGAGGTCGAGGGTTCGATCCCCCCTGCCGCGATAGGCTCGAAAAAAGGACCTTTAGCTCAGTTGGTTAGAGCAGACGGCTCATAACCGTCCGGTCGTTGGTTCGAGTCCAACAAGGTCCATGCAGGACAAGAAAAAGTAACAGATGATGGAGAATTACCCAAGTCTGGCTGAAGGGAACGGTCTTGAAAACCGTCAGGTCGAGAAATCGGCGCGTGGGTTCGAATCCCACATTCTCCTTAGGTAGAGATACCAAACATAATATTATCGCGGGATGGAGCAGTCTGGTAGCTCGTCGGGCCCATAACCCGAAGGTCGTAGGTTCAAATCCTGCTCCCGCAATTGGTCGCATGGTCTAGTTGGTTAGGACGCCTGCCTGTCACGCAGGAGATCGCGGGTTCGAGCCCCGCTGTGACCGTTTAGTATGAAAGTGCTAAGATGGCTCTGTAGCTCAGTTGGTAGAGCATACGATTGAAGCTCGTAGTGTCGGCGGTTCGATTCCGTCCAGCGCCATGGATACCAGAGGTATCAGACAGAAAGCTTTGCGAATGTAGTTCAATGGTAGAATTCCAGCCTTCCAAGCTGGCTATGCGGGTTCGATTCCCGTCATTCGCTTTATGTTTAGGAATAGACATAAGAGGGGCCTGTAGCTCAGTTGGTTAGAGCACTGTGTTGATAACGCAGGGGTCACAGGTTCGAGTCCTGTCAGGCCCATTAATAAGAGAGGTAGCGTAAAGCTGCCTCTTTTTTTCTTGCGGAAATGAATCTTGCCTTTTATTTTTTTTTTCGTTACAATAGGGATAATAGCTTACCATAATTAGGCACTTTCAGAAAATTGTTGGTTGATGAGAAACAATACGCCGAAACTCCAGTAAGTCTCGTTTAGTGGGTAATGCCACTCGGAACTCTCCGTTATCAGAAAATGAGTGTTGTACGCTTTTTTGTGTACAAAATCTGGGTGGTACCACGGAAGCGCGTTTTCGTCCCTTGTCCTGTTGGATGGGATGGCAACGCGCTTTTATATTAGACTTTAAAATTAAAGGAGCAGAATAATGTTAGACATGAAGTATTTGCGCAAAAATGAAGCTGAGGCAACGCAGCGGTTGCTTGATCGGGGCGTACCAGCAGAAAAGTTGCAAGAGTTGTTGGCCCTGGATCAAGAACGGCGAGAAGCCATCCAACAAGTTGAAAATTTGAAGGCCCAACGTAACGCCGTGTCGGATAAAATTGCCTATGCTAAGCGTAACAAAGAAGATGCAAGCGAAGCCATTGCGGCGATGCAACAAGTTGGTGCGGAAATCAAAGCCCTAGATGCACGTCAATCAGAGTTGGATGAAGCGGTGAAAAATTTGGCAGCCCATTTGCCTAATTTAGCAGCGCCAGAAGTACCAGTTGGTCCAGACGATACAGCAAATGTTGAGCAGCGCGTTTGGGAACCAGCTGACTATGGTACACGACCACAGGCATTGGCGGACACACCAAGTTGGTTGAAGGCGCACTATGAAATTGGGGAAGCTCTTGGTATTTTAGACTTTGAACGTGGCGCTAAGGTTTCTGGGGCACGTTTCTTGTATTATGTTGGTGACGGGGCACGCTTGGAACGTGCGGTCTATAACTTTATGCTTGATGAACATCGACAAGAAGGGTATACCGAAATGATTACCCCAATTGTGGTGAATGATACAGCGATGTTTGGTACAGGCCAGTATCCAAAGTTCCAAGATGATGCTTACCGGGTAGAAGGGTTGGCCCAAACTTACATTCCAACAGCCGAAGTCCCACTGACAAACTATTACGCTGGGGAAACAATCCCGAGCGAAGACTTACCAATCAAATTTACTGCGCTGTCACCATCATTCCGTAAGGAAGCTGGGGCAGCTGGGAAAGATACGCGTGGTTTGATTCGTTTGCACCAATTCAATAAGGTGGAAATGGTGAAGTTTACCAAGCCGGAACAATCATATGCCGAATTGGAAAGCATGACAGCCAATGCGGAAAACATTTTGCAAAAGCTCGGCCTTCCTTATCATGTTGTGATGCTATCAACGGGGGACATGGGCTTCTCAGCAGCAAAAACTTATGATATTGAAGTGTGGATGCCACAACAAAAGGTTTACCGCGAGATTTCATCAGTATCAAACACAGAGGACTTCCAAGCACGTCGCATGCACATTACGTATCGCGATGACAATGATAAATTGCAGTTGGTGCACACATTAAATGGATCAGGTCTAGCCGTTGGCCGGACACTCGCAGCCATTTTGGAAAACTATCAAAATGAAGATGGGACAGTAACAATCCCTGAAGTGCTACGGCCTTACATGGGTGGGCAAGAGACGTTGTCTTCAACAGCGCATTATTAATCGATGAAAAGCCTATATTTATTGGGCTTTTTTTGCTACAATTTATAGTAGACTATTGTGCGGTAGAACACACAAATTCATATTTCAGAGGAGACACACGCAACTGATTCAGGTTGTGTGCTAAAAACAATGGCAAATCCAATACGTAAATTAGTTGATAATTCAAAAAAGCAACTAAAAAAATTAAACAATATTGCCGATCAAGTTGAAAGTTATGCTGATGAAATGTCAGCGTTAACTGACGCGCAATTACAAGCTAAAACGCCATTTTTCCAGGAAAAAATTGCAGCAGCGGTAGCTGAAGCGACAGATAAGGATAAACAAAATAAAGCCCTATCAAAGGTATTAGATGAGATATTGCCAGAAGCTTTTGCGGTTGCACGTGAAGGCGCTAAGCGTGTCTTGGGATTGTACCCATTCCGTGTTCAAATTATGGGTGCTGCGGTGTTACACGGCGGTAATTTAGCGGAAATGCGTACCGGTGAAGGTAAGACACTAACAGCAACGATGGCGGTTTATTTGAATGCCCTATCAGGTCGTGGTGTACATGTGGTGACCGTCAACGATTATTTGTCAGCGCGAGATGCTGAACAAATGGGTCAGCTTTATAACTGGCTTGGCCTAACAGTTGGTGTGAATGTCGGTGATGCGCCAGCTGATGAAAAGCGGGCGGCATATAATGCTGACATCACCTATTCAACAAACTTTAATATTGGGTTTGATTATTTGCGGGATAACATGGTACATCGTGCCGATGAACGCGTGATGCAACGTGGTTTAAACTTTGCGTTGATTGATGAAGCGGATTCAATTTTAATCGATACGGCGCGGACACCGTTGATCATTTCAGGACCTGGATCAGGTGTCTCACAATTATATGCACGGGCTGATCGTTTTGTAAAAACACTGGTACGTGACGAAGATTATAAGATTGATGAAGAAGCCAAGACAACGATGATGACCAATGAAGGGATTCATAAGGCAGAAGTCTTCTTTAATTTGGATAATTTATATGCCGCTGGCGATACAGCTTTAACGCACCACATTGACCAAGCACTTCGGGCCAACTTTAACTACATTAATGATAAAGACTATGTGGTGCAAGATGGCGAAGTCAAGTTGATTGACCAGTCAACGGGTCGTATTTCTGAAGGGACACGCTTGTCAGATGGCTTGCATCAAGCGATTGAAGCCAAAGAAGGCGTTGAAATTCAAGAAGAAAATAAGTCAATGGCGCAAATTACTTATCAGAATTTGTTTCGGATGTACAAGAAACTGTCTGGTATGACAGGAACAGCCAAGACGGAAGAAGAAGAATTACGCGAAATCTACAACATGGAAGTCATTACGATTCCAACTAACCGTCCAGTTAAGCGTGTGGATTATCCGGATTTGTTGTACCCATCGATGCGTGCGAAGTACAATGCGGTGGTCAAATTAATTCAAGAATTACACGCCAAGGGACAACCAATTTTAATTGGGACGGGGTCTGTTGAATCATCCGAATTGTTGTCGAAAATTCTGATGGCACAAAATGTGCCGCATAACGTGTTGAATGCTAAAAATAACGCCAAAGAAGCTGAAATTATTGCTAACGCGGGACAACGCGGTGCCGTAACCGTTGCGACTAACATGGCGGGACGTGGAACAGATATTAAGCTCGGCCCTGGTGTGTCTGAATTAGGTGGGCTAGCCGTGATTGCCACAGAACGTCATGAGTCTCGCCGAATTGATAACCAATTACGTGGTCGTGCTGGTCGTCAAGGTGATGAAGGCTTCTCACAATTCTTCTTGTCATTGGAAGATGATTTGATGATTCGTTTCGGTGCCGAACGTATTCGCTTGATTTGGGAACGCATGAATTTGGATGAAGAAGAGACAGTGATTAAGAACCGTTTGATCACCCGTTCTGTTGAGTCCGCCCAAAAGCGTGTTGAAGGTAACAACTACGATACGCGTAAAAACGTGTTGCAATATGATGATGTTGTCCGTGAACAACGTGAATTAATGTATCGCCAACGGGATATCGTCATTGATGAAACAAAATCATTGGATTGGGTCCTTATGCCAATGGTTGAACGGACAATTAATCGCGTCGTTGATGCACAAACCAAAGGTAAGAAGCCGGCGGAATGGCATTTGGATCAAATCGTTACCTTCGCCGGTAATGTTTTGGTGAATGAAAATGATATTTCGGTTGCCCAGTTAAAAGGGTTAGACCGTGATGGTATCAAGGCCTTGCTATTAAACTTAGCAAAAGAAAATTATCGGGTTAAGCAGGGTCAACTCTATGATCCAGCACAAATGTTAGAATTTGAAAAAGTGGTCATTCTTCGTGCCATTGATCAACATTGGACAGACCACATCGATGCCTTGGATCGTTTGCGTCAAGGTGTTGGACTGCGTGGCTATGGTCAATTGAACCCACTGATTGAATATCAAAACGAAGCGTTTGACAACTTCAACAAAATGATTGCTGATGTTGAATATGATGCGACACGCACCTTTATGAAAGCAGAAATCCGTCAAAACTTACAAGCTTAAGAGTTACCATGCCTGATGGTTGACGGTTGCATAATTATAACGAACCTTGTGTTCGTTTTTGTTTTGAAGGGATACTGGAATGGAAATTATTGATGCTAAACATGCTTTAGCAGATATCGAAGAAAATATTGCCCGTTTTCGTGGCACACTGGATCTAGAAGCGTTAACAGAAGAAATCGCTGATTTTGAAAACCGCATGACAGAACCAGGTTTTTGGGATGATAATGTTAAGGCACAAAAAGTCATTGAAGAAAATAATATTTTGAAGAATCGTCGGGATTCATTCTTAAACTTGACAAATCAGGCAGAAGAAATCGCTGTACTTATTGAAATGTTGTCTGAAGATCCGGAAGATGAGGATACCGCAGCCGAACTAGCGGCCAGTGTGGAAAAAGTTCAAAAAGATGTTGAAGCCTACAATTTGGAACAACTGTTAACTGAACCTTATGATGCCAACAATGCCATTTTGGAAGTGCATCCAGGATCTGGTGGGACGGAATCAACTGACTGGGGTGCCCACTTGTATCGGATGTATACGCGTTGGGCCCAGCAGCACGGCTTCCAAGTGGAAGTGTTAGATTATCACGCTGGTGACGAAGCAGGGATTGACAGTGCGACGATTAAGATTTCTGGGCACAATGCTTATGGCTTCTTACGGAGTGAAAAAGGTGTGCACCGCTTTGTGCGCATCTCACCATTTGACTCAGCGGGTCGTCGTCATACGAGTTTCGTCAGTGTTGATGTGATGCCGGAATTGGATGACACGATTGAAGTTGAAGTCCGTGATGATGACATCAAGATGGATGTTTTCCGTTCAGGTGGTGCTGGTGGACAAAACGTCAACAAGGTATCAACCGGTGTCCGGTTGACGCACGAACCAACCGGTATCGTTGTGTCATCAACTGTTGAACGGACGCAGTACGGTAACCGTGACTATGCCATGCGTTTGTTGAAGGGGAAGTTGTACCAGCTTGAATTAGAAAAGCAAGCAGCGGAACGTGCCGCCTTAACGGGTGAAAAGATGGAAAACGGCTGGGGATCACAAATTCGGTCATATGTTTTGCATCCTTATCAGATGGTCAAAGATCACCGGACGAACTACGAAACCAATCAGCCACAACAAGTACTTGATGGGGACTTAGATCCGTTCATTAATGCCTATTTGCAATGGCAATTGAGTTTAAAAAACCCAAATTAACCCATAAAGGTCGAAACGGATTGTTTCGGCTTTTTGCATTATGAAACAGATTAGTTTCTAAACCCCGTCACGTGCGTTATAATATAAGTCAATCTGAGACGCGATTGCCTTAAAAATGGAGGGCATAATATGGATAACACATACACACCTAGTGCGCAAAACGTCCTCGTTTTAGCACAAGAACAGGCAAAATATTTCAAGCATCAGGCTGTTGGTACAGAACACCTCTTGCTTGCTTTAGCGATTGAAAAAGAAGGTATCGCGAGTAAAATTTTAGGCCAGTTTAATGTGACGGATGACGATATTCGTGAAGAAATTGAACACTTTACTGGCTATGGCATGACATCACGTTATGACAAAAATAGTTATCTCCCTTATTCACCAAAGGCGGCTGATATTTTACGGCAAGCAGGTGAAGAATCACGGGCGTTAGCCCAACCACGAGTGGGTACAGAGCATATCCTCTTAGCACTCTTGCAAGATGAAAGTATTTTATCATCACGTATTTTGCTGGCTTTGGATGCCAACTTGCAAGAAATGCGGCGTGCTATCCTACGTAAGTTGGGTGTGACAGACGTGCGCAAGCAAATGAAACAACATGACCGCCAGCAACCACAGGGGACGCCAACATTAGACGGTTTGGCACGTGATTTGACACAATTAGCCAAGGATAACAAGATGGATCCGATTGTCGGGCGTTCGGGTGAAGTGCGACGTGTCGTACAGATTTTGTCACGCCGGACGAAGAATAATCCGGTTTTGATTGGCGAACCAGGTGTTGGAAAAACCGCGATTGCCGAAGGTTTGGCGCAACGTATTGTGACCAATGATGTCCCTGATTCACTTAAAAATAAGCGCCTGATGGCATTGGATATGGGGTCACTAGTTGCCGGGACAAAGTATCGTGGTGAATTTGAAGATCGCTTAAAAAAGATCATTGATGAAATTTATCATGATGGGCAAGTCATTCTATTTATTGATGAACTTCACACGTTGATTGGTGCTGGTGGTGCTGAGGGTGCGATTGATGCCTCTAACATTTTAAAGCCAGCGTTAGCACGTGGTGAAATTCAAACATTAGGCGCCACGACCTTTGACGAGTATCAAAAGTATGTGGAGTCAGATGCTGCTTTGGAACGGCGTTTTGCACCAGTGACGGTCAATGAACCGTCACAAACGGATGCGATTGCGATTTTGACTGGCATTCGACCAAAATTTGAAGCGCATCATCAAGTGCAAATCGATGATGAAGCGATTGCAGCAGCTGTGAAACTATCGTCACGTTATATTACGGATCGTTTCTTGCCTGACAAGGCAATTGATTTGATGGATGAAGCTGGTGCTAAGGTACGCATTGATGCGGTTGATAAGCCAAATGCCCTGCAAAAAAACCAGTTACGTTTAGCTGAATTGACAGAAGCGAAGGATCAAGCCATTACGGCACTTGACTTTGAAAAAGCGGCCGAGCTACGTGCCGAAGAAATGAAAGTCAAAAATAAGTTAGATAAGTTGGTCGCGAAAATGGCCAACCAAACGGCGGCTGACCGCCCGCAATACGATTTACACGTGACGGCGGAAGACATCGCGGAAGTGATTTCACAGCAGACTGGTGTGCCGCTAACGCAACTTGAAAAGAACGAAAAGCAACGACTCGTTAATTTGGAAGCTGTGTTGGGCCGTCGTGTGGTGGGACAAAAGCAAGCAATTTCTGCGGTTGCCCGTGCCATTCGTCGTGCCCGTTCTGGCTTGAAAGATCCAAGTCGTCCAATTGGAACCTTTATGTTTTTGGGGCCAACAGGGGTTGGGAAAACAGAGTTGGCCAAGGCTTTAGCAGAGGCTGTCTTTGGTAATGAAGATAATATGATTCGGATTGATATGTCTGAATACCAAGAACGTTGGTCAGCGTCACGTTTAATTGGTTCAGCGCCTGGTTATGTTGGTTACGATGAGGGTGGTCAACTCACAGAGCAAGTCCGTAATCATCCTTATTCCGTTATCTTGTTAGATGAAGCTGAAAAGGCCCATCAGGATATTTTCAACCTCATGTTGCAAGTGTTTGATGATGGTTTCCTAACCGATTCTAAGGGGCGCAAGGTTGATTTTCGGAATACGATTATTATCATGACGTCAAACCTTGGGGCAACAAGATTACGTGATGAAAAAGCCATGGGCTTTGGTGCCGTTGACTTGAAAAATGATAATGCCGCGGTTGCTGAAAAAATTCGCGAAACGTTGAAAGAAACTTTCCGACCTGAATTTATTAACCGACTAGATGAGGCGGTTGTTTTTGAACCGTTGACGAAGCCTGAAATTCATACGATTGTGAAGCTCATGAGTCGGGATATCTTACAACGGGTCGCTGAACAAGGGATTTCAGTTAAAATCACACCAGCTGCGATTGATGTGATTGCTGATGCCGGCTTTGATCCAGAATATGGGGCACGCCCAATTCGTCGTGTCTTACAAACAAAAGTTGAAGATGCATTAAGTGAGGCACTATTGCGTGGCAATATTACCACCGATAGTGTTGTGACGATTGGGGCAAAACAAGGCGATATTAACATCACCATTAAGCCACAGAAAAAAGTCATCACACATGCTTAACAAAAGTGATCACATCACGGATGTGATCACTTTTTCAATGGCGATGACAATTAGCCAACTCACGAGTAAAAAGGGTACAAACGGGGCGCATCGTCGCGTATAATACTGGAGATAACCATAAGTGATGAGTGCTGCGGTAAGGAGCGTCAGCGCCAAAATAATGGGGGATGATACCAAACCAATCACCATCAGGACAGGCAAGTCACCGCTACCCAGGGCATGGCGCACATAAATGAGCCACAGGCAAATCACGGCAAACATCCCAACGACTAACAGTTGTGGCGTTTCCCAACGAATCCATACCAAGTAAGCCAGCCAGGGGAAGAGTAGATTGGCGTGAATGGCTTGTTGGTCCCAGTCTTCTAAAGCTAGGAAAAAGAGGCACAGGGCTGTTAGCCACAGTTCTGATTCAGGGAATAACCAAGTGCCAATAATGCCGCCAAGGCATTCAAATAAGACGTAGGTATAACCCTAGGACTTTTGGCAATAGCGACAACGGCTGTTGGTTAACAGCGCCGACACGATAGGGATGAGATCAAACCAAGCCAATACATGCCCGCAATGCCAACAAAATGAGCGTTGCGTGGTTAAGGGTATCTTGTGAGTTAAGCGGTCGTTGAGACACATGAGACTTGAAATAAGACAAGTATTGAGTAGAAAAATAACGAGTATAGTCATAAGGTATCATACGCAGTCATTGTGGAAAATACTTGCTGAAAGCAATTGTTTTCCACAATTTTTAAAGAGATGCTGTTAAACCTATTGACAATCACTGTCAATCTGGTATTATATTGGACGTGCTTTTAAGTAATCTGTTCTGTGAGCTATTCACAACGTGCTGAACGGCGCTGTAAAGGCAATTGTCAGCAGATTTCCAGTAAGCATTTTTGTTTAAAGACAGAAATGACACACCTGGAACTGTGTAACTAATAAAATTTTAAGGAGACCGTAGCATGCCTACAATTAACCAATTGGTTCGCAAGCCTCGTAAGTCAAAGGCGACTAAGTCAAAGTCACCAGCTTTGAACTTCGGCTATAACTCAATGAAGAAGAAAGCAACAAACAATGTTGCACCACAAAAGCGTGGTGTTGCAACACGTGTTGGTACAATGACACCAAAGAAGCCTAACTCAGCTTTGCGTAAGTACGCCCGTGTTCGTCTTTCAAACTTGTACGAAGTTACAGCATATATCCCAGGTATTGGTCACAACTTGCAAGAACACTCTGTTGTTTTGATCCGTGGTGGTCGTGTTAAGGATTTGCCTGGTGTACGTTACCACATCATCCGTGGTGCATTGGATACAGCTGGTGTTGATGGACGTAAGACATCACGTTCAAAGTACGGCACAAAGGCGCCAAAGAAGTAAGAAGGAGACTGACAAATGCCACGTAAAGGTTATACTAAGCGTCAGGAAGTTTTGCCTGACCCAATTTACAACTCAAAGCTCGTTTCACGTTTGATCAACAAGTTGATGCTTGATGGTAAGCGTGGAACTGCGTCAACTATCTTGTACGATGCTTTTGATCGTATCAAGGAAGCTACTGGTAACGATCCATTGGAAGTTTTCGAACAAGCTATGGAAAACATCATGCCAGTATTGGAAGTTAAGGCTCGCCGTGTTGGTGGATCTAACTATCAAGTGCCAATCGAAGTACGCCCAGACCGTCGTACAACATTGGGATTGCGTTGGTTGGTAAACTACTCACGTTTGCGTAACGAACACACAATGGATGAACGTTTAGCTAAGGAAATCATGGACGCCGCTAATGACACTGGTGCATCCGTAAAGAAGCGCGAAGACACACACAAGATGGCTGAAGCTAACCGTGCATTTGCGCACTATCGTTGGTAAAACGCGTGGCGCAATTCAGTTTGCGTCATGACGGCTTACGTTGATTTATTGTTGCTTAGAATTTAATTGTTCACGGTCACAATAAATAGTGTAAAATGACAGTAGATGGTAAAACGCTATTGGCTTTTACCGTCAAAAAGCGAACACAATTCTGTGTCGCTTTTTGTTGCATATAGAACAAAAACCAGGAGATAACTCACAATGGCAAAACGTGAATACCCACTAGAACGTACACGTAACATTGGTATCATGGCCCACATCGATGCGGGTAAGACAACCACTACGGAACGTATCTTGTACTACACAGGTAAAATTCACAAGATTGGTGAAACACACGATGGTGCTTCACAAATGGATTTCATGGAACAAGAAAAGGAACGTGGAATCACAATCCAATCAGCCGCTACAACAGCGGTATGGCGTGGATTCTTTGACCAATTCGCTAAGACACCTTACCGTGTTAACATCATCGATACACCAGGTCACGTGGACTTCACAATCGAAGTTGAACGTGCTTTGCGTGTGCTTGATGGTGCCGTAGCCGTGCTTGATGGTGCTGCCGGTGTTGAACCACAAACAGAAACTGTTTGGCGTCAAGCAACAACATATGACGTGCCACGTATTGTCTTCGTTAACAAGATGGATAAGATGGGGGCTGACTTTGAAATGTCAGTTAACTCAATTCATGAACGTTTGCAAGTTAATGCTGAAGCTATCCAATGGCCAATTGGTGCTGAAGATGACTTCGAAGCGATCATTGACTTGATTACACAAGAAGCTTACTACCCAGTTGATGACTTGGGTGAAAAGTGGGAACCACGTGAAATTCCTGCCGAATTGAAGGAACTAGCTGAAGAAAAGCGTAACACGTTGATCGAAGCTGTTGCGGATGTTGATGATGAATTGATGGAAAAGTACCTTGAAGGTGAAGACATTTCTGTTGATGAATTGAAGGCAGCAATCCGTCGTGCCACTTTGGCATTGCAATTCTACCCAGTGCTTGCAGGTTCAGCCTACAAGGATAAGGGTGTGCAAATGATGTTGGATGCGGTTGTTGACTACTTGCCAGGACCTTTGGATGTTAAGCCATATATCGCGACTGATCCAAAGACTGGTGAAGAAGTTGACTTGATTGCCGATGACAGCAAGCCATTTGCTGCTTTGGCATTTAAGATCATGACTGATCCTTTCGTTGGTCGTTTGACATTTATGCGTGTGTATACTGGTACTTTGCAATCAGGTTCATACGTACAAAACACATCTTCTGATACACGTGAACGTGTTGGTCGTTTGCTACAAATGCACGCGACATCACGTACAGAAATCGAAGAAGTCTTCTCTGGTGATATCGCTGCTGCGATCGGTTTGAAGAACACAACAACTGGTGATTCTTTGACTGCTGTGGACCACCAATTGATTCTTGAATCAATGGAATTCCCAGAACCAGTGATCGAATTGGCTATCGAACCAAAGACTAAGGCTGACCAAGACAAGTTGTCAAATGCCATCCAAAAGTTGGCGGAAGAAGATCCATCATTCCGTGCCACAACAAACCCTGAAACTGGTGATACTTTGATCGCTGGTATGGGTGAATTGCAATTGGATATCATGGTTGATCGTATGCGCCGTGAATTCAACGTTGAAGCAACAGTTGGTGCACCACAAGTTGCTTACCGTGAAGCCTTTACACAAACAGTGCAAGCGCGTGGATACTTCAAGCGTCAATCTGGTGGTAAGGGACAATATGGTGATGTTTACATCGAATTCTCACCAAACGAAGAAGGTGCTGGCTTCGAATTCGAAGACGCCATCGTCGGTGGTGTTGTGCCTCGTGAATATATTCCATCAGTTGAAGCTGGTTTGAAGGATGCTTTGAATGCTGGTCCTTTGGCTGGATTCCCATTGGTTGACTTGAAGGCTAAGTTGTATGATGGTTCATACCACGATGTCGATTCTTCTGAAGCAGCCTTTAAGATTGCTGCGTCATTGGCCTTGAAGGAAGCTTCAAAGACAGCCGGTGCCGTTATTCTTGAACCAATCATGGCGGTTGACATTGTTGCCCCTGAAGATAACCTTGGTGATGTGATGGGACACGTTTCAGCACGCCGTGGTATGATCGAAGGTCAAGAATCTCGTGGTCCTGTTTTGGCAGTTAAGGCGAAGGTGCCTTTGTCAGAAATGTTTGGTTATGCAACAACTTTGCGTTCAGCAACGCAAGGTCGTGGTACATTCCAAATGGTCTTTGATCACTATGAAGCTGTGCCAAAGAACATCCAAGATGAAATTATCAAGAACAGCGGTAACAAAGAAGATTAATATCATTAATCTGATACCGTAGATTATGAGTTTATTCAGTAGATAATACTGACAGACGGTCCAGTTAAAACGGCGTCACCCAATCGGGTGACGCCGTTTTGTGTCGATAAATTGAGGAGAATTTATGCTGAAAAAGCACAGTGAGTTTTTGATACCGGGCATTATCGTGATGGGTATGGTCTTACGTATTCCGTTTACGTCGATTCCACCGATTATTTCACATATCGCCAAAACACAACACGTTCCAGTTGGTCAGTTAGGTATTTTGACGACGATACCACTGATTGCCTTTGCGATTTTTTCCTCTATTGCGCCGAATACGGCAGAAAAATTAGGCTTAGAGCGAACTTTTGCCGTGATGCTGATTGTGATGGTCGTCGGCTCTTGGATCCGGATTATTAATACACCGCTCCTTTATATTGGGACATTACTGATTGGGGTTGGCATCGCCCATATGAATGTCCTCCTGCCCAGTGTGATTCGGCTGTATTTCCCTAATAAGGTTGGACCGATGACATCGACGTTTACCTTTAGTATGATGTTAGCCACCGCAGTTGGGGCAGGGTTATCGGCACCGATTGCTGAAGCAACGCATTGGCACGTGTTTATTTTATTATTAACAACGGTAATCTGGATTGCCTTTTTGGTATGGTTACCCAATGTGCGTTTTGCTGCCAAGCATCCGCAGTCGTTAGCCACCACACCGACGGGTGTGAAGCGGCCGACCGATGCCCATGTTTGGCGTAACCGGTATGCCTGGTTGTTGTTGTATTTTGCTGGTGTCCAATCGGCTATGTTTTACATTTTAATGGCTTGGGGACCGACAATGGCGATTCAAACTGGGCTATCGGCATCAGTCGCGAGTGTGTTTGCCGGTATTAATGCCTTGATTGGGTTACCGTTTGCGTTGACAATTCCAACGATTGTTGCCCGTTTATCGTCTGTTGGTCGGCAATGGTTGGTTGGTGTGTCTTCGGTGATTGGGATTGTGGGCTATCTTTTGCTCTTAGTGCCCAATAACCATTTTGGCTATTGGTTAAGTGTCAATCTATTGATTGGGGTGAGCACGTCGATTTTATTCCCTTACCTCATGACAACCTTTAGTTTGAAAACAACCACACCAATCCAGACCGCAGAATTATCTGGTATGGCGCAAAGTGGTGGGTATGTCATTGCTGCCTTAGGGCCAGCGTTATTTGGTTATGGCTATGGTTGGTTCCATAGTTGGGTACCACAAATCGTGGTGATGATCATTTTGTTCATTTTGATGACGATTGCAATTGTTTTAGTGGAAAAACAACATAAAATCTTATCATAAAAAAGCACGCAGGTAATGAACTTGCGTGCTTTTCTTGATACAATAGTTCTATTGACTAAAAGTGAGGGTTGGGAATTGACTAACACATCAACACCAATTATTGAATTTAAGAACGTTGGCTTGTCTTATGATGACAACCAAGTTCTAAAGAACATTGACTTAGCGCTTGAAGCGGGGAAGTTTTATACGTTGCTAGGGCCTTCGGGGTCAGGGAAGACAACGATTCTTAATCTGATTTCAGGCCAATTAACGCCGACACATGGCGATATTTTGTTTGAGGGAAAAGTGATTAACGATGTGCCGGTTGAAAAGCGGCACATGAACACGGTTTTCCAAGATTATGGCTTGTTCCCTAATATGGATGTTTTTGACAATGTTGCCTTTGGTCCGAGTATTAAAGGGATGAGCAAGGCTGACATCAAGACCAAAGTGATGGAAATGTTGGACTTGGTAAAATTGTCAGCGTATGCCGATCGTGAAATTAATGAATTGTCCGGTGGTCAAAAGCAACGTGTCGCCATTGCGCGTGCTTTAGCAAATGATCCTGAAGTCTTGTTGTTGGATGAACCACTATCAGCGTTGGATTATAAGTTACGTAAGGACATGCAATATGAACTACGTGAAATTCAACAACGTTTGGGAATTACTTTCGTCTTTGTCACGCATGATCAAGAAGAGGCTTTGGCCATGTCTGATTGGATCTATGTCATGAATGATGGGGTCATCCAACAAAATGGCTCACCAGAAGATATTTATGATGAACCAATTAATCATTTCGTCGCAGATTTCATTGGTGAATCTAATATTTTAGATGGCGTTATGAAGGCAGATTATCTGGTTCACTTTACAGGGAAAGACTTTGAAAACGTCGACGCCGGTATGCGACCAAATGAAAAGGTTGAAGTCGTGATTCGTCCAGAAGATTTGGATTTGACGAGTGTTGAAAACGGTAAGTTGGTGGTCACGATTGATGATCAGTCATTCCGTGGTGATTATTATGAAATCACCGCCATTGATGATGATGGGAATGAATGGCAAGTGCAAGCCACAAACAAATCAACGATTGGTGAACGCGTTGGTTTGACGTTTGATCCAGAAGATATTCATATCATGCGCTTTAACGAATCAGAAGATGACTTTGACGCGCGTTTGGAAAGTTATGAGGATGATAGCGATGATGGCAAAGCGTAATCAGCAGCGACAATTATTCTACCTGGTACCCTATGGTGCTTGGTTGGTGCTATTTGTCATTGTGCCACTTGTCTTGTTGCTATTCCAATCATTAACGACCCAAGATGGTCATTTTACGTTGCGTAACTATGAGACCTACTTTAGTAGTGGGACGTACTTGTTAATGACGATTAACTCGGTGTGGTATGCGTTTTTGATTACGGTCATTACGGTCGTGATCAGTTATCCAACCGCCTACCTCTTGAACCAATTAAAGCATAAACAATTTTGGTTGTTGTTGATCATCTTGCCAACGTGGATTAACTTATTGCTCAAAACTTATGCATTTATTGGTTTGTTATCAAAATCTGGTACGGTCAATAACTTTTTGGGCTTATGGGGCATTGTGCCACAGCAACTCTTGTTTTCTAACTGGAGTTTCTTGTTGGTGGCGGCCTACATTGAAATTCCCTTCATGATTCTGCCAATCTTTAATTCGTTAGCCGAAATTAATCCACGTCTCGCACAAGCCAGTCGAGATTTGGGTGCTAATCGCTGGCAAACCCTTTGGCGGGTGATTATGCCATTATCGATGCCTGGGGTCAAAGCTGGTATCCAAGCAGTCTTTATTCCAAGTCTGTCACTATTTATGGTGACACGATTGATCGGTGGTAATCGGGTGATTACTTTGGGAACGGCCATTGAAGAACATTTCTTGGTGACGCAAAACTGGCGGTTGGGGTCAACAATTGGTGTGATTTTAATTGTTACGATGGTCATTACGATGATTCTGACGCGTGATCGTGCACGTCGTCCGTCGAGAAAGCGGGGTTAAGCAGATGCATAAAAAAATTAAGTGGGCCAACATCTATCTCTGGTTCGTCTTTATCTTGTTGTACTTACCCATCTTTTTCCTGATTGTCTATTCATTTAATGCCGGGGATGTCATGCAAGGCTGGGATGGCTTCTCTTGGAAACATTATGGCGAACTGTTTGCTGATACGCGAATTGCCGAAATTGTTGTCAGCACGCTGTTGCTGGCCATCTCTGCTTCATTGATATCAAGTGTCATTGGTACGGCAGGCGCTTTATATGTCTACAATTTAAGAAACGGCGTTATGAAGAATGTCTTTTTATCGTTGAATAACGTCTTGTTGGTGTCGCCGGATGTTATTATCGGTGCATCATTCTTGGTATTCTTCACGGTACTGGGCTTCTCGTTAGGCTTTACATCGGTCTTGCTATCACACATTGCGTTTACCATTCCGATTGTTGTGTTGATGGTTTTGCCGCGTTTGCAGGAAATGAATCAATCATTGATTGCCGCAGCAAAAGATCTTGGCGCCAATAATTGGCAAATGCTCACGCGAGTTGTCTTGCCGGTAATTTCACCAGGTATTTTGGCTGGTTTCTTCATGGCCTTCACGTATTCGCTAGATGATTTTGCGGTGACGTTCTTTGTCACGGGTAATGGCTTCTCAACGTTGTCTGTTGAAATTTATTCTCGTGCCCGTCAAGGGGTCAGTCTTGAAATTAACGCGTTGTCAGCCGTTATGTTTGTCGTGTCATTAATCATGGTACTGGTATATTATGCGATTTCAACACGTGCTGAAAAAAATAAGAAGCGTGCGACACACCTGATGTTGGTAGCGTCGGAGGGACTGTGATATGAAAAAGTTGCTATTTGGCGTTGTCGCCATCTTGGTAGTTGTCGGGGGACTATTTGGCACCCAGCAATATCTGGCGACTAAAACAGGGTCAGATGCGTCTTCTGACAAGGTGTTAAACCTGTATAACTGGGGTGATTATCTTGATCCTGATTTGATGACTAAGTTCACCGAGGAAACAGGCTATCAGATTAGTTATGAGACGTTTGATTCCAATGAAGCCATGTATACTAAAATTAAACAAGGTGGCACGTCATATGATTTGGCGGTGCCATCGGATTACATGATTCAGAAAATGAAACGTGAAAACTTGCTGTTGCCATTGGATCACAGTAAGTTGACCGGTCTTAAAAATTACGATCCGCGTTTTATGAACCTATCCTTTGATCGTGGGAACAAATACTCATTACCTTACTTTTGGGGCACGTTAGGGATTATTTATAACGATAAGATTGTTGATGGGAAAGATGTGCAACATTGGGATGATCTCTGGTCACCAAAGTTCCGCAACCAAATTTTGCTCGTCGATTCAGCGCGTGATGCCTTGGGCGTTGCGTTGATTACCCAGCATAAATCAGTTAACACGAAATCTGTTGCTGATTTAGCTGCGGCGCAAGCGAAGTTAGAAGCGTTGATGCCAAACGTCAAAGCCATCATTGCTGATGAAATTAAAATGTATATGGCGCAAAATGAGGCAGGGCTTGCCGTTACCTATTCAGGTGAGGCGGCTGAAGCTATCGATAATAACCCGCATTTGCACTATGTTGTGCCAAGTGAAGGGTCAAACCTGTGGTTTGATAATATCGTGATGCCAAAGACGGCCAAGCATAAAGAAGCGGCTTATGCTTTCTTGAACTTTATGAGTGAGCCTAAGAATGCCGCCCAGAATGCGGAGTACATTGGTTACGCAACGCCGAACGCAAAGGCGAAGGCCTTATTGCCAAAGGCAGTGCGTAATGATCCGCAATTTTATCCAAGCAATGAAACGATTAAGAATCTGCAAGTCTATGATGATTTAGGTCAGAAGTGGACTGAAAGATATAATGACGCCTTTTTGGAATTTAAGATGTCAAAACGTTAAAAACCGACAAATTTTTGTCGGTTTTTTCTTTTAGAGAATTTTGGTCAAAAGAAAAAGTCGCAGAATTAAATTGATAAAAGCCTTGCGCATGTAGGGTTCTTCTGTTATAGTAGTTAAGTACGCTTTTGGAACAGTAGTCATATAAACCTACCGAAAGCCTGGTGTATCAATGTTTAGCGATGATGATTAAGGTTGCGACACGCGCGGCCGCGTTGCCATGGGCGCGCAAAACACAAGCAGTGTTGTCGGTTTTTAATTGGAGTTAGCTGATTTACAAAATCAACGAGGAGGCACGAAATAATGGCACAAAAGAAGATCCGTATCCGTTTGAAGGCATACGAACACCGCATCTTGGACCAATCAGCAGAAAAAATTGTTGAAACGGCCAAGCGTACGGGCGCAGAAATCGCTGGTCCTATCCCTTTGCCAACTGAACGTACATTGTACACAATTCTACGTTCACCACATAAGCACAAGGATAGCCGCGAACAATTCGAAATGCGCACGCACAAGCGTTTGATCGACATTGTGAACCCTACTGACAAGACAGTTGACGCATTGCGTAAGCTTGAATTGCCATCAGGTGTTGCAATCGAAATCAAGTTGTAATTTTAACGAATACAACTTCGCACCCGTTAGGGTAAAAATAAGTCAAGAAATTATTTAAGGAGATTAGTCATGACTAAAGGTATCTTAGGCCGCAAAGTCGGTATGACTCAGGTTTTCACTGAAACTGGTGAATTGATCGCCGTGACTGTTGTTGAAGCTACACCAAACGTCGTTTTGCAAGTTAAAACTGTAGAAACAGACGGATATGATGCAGTACAACTCGGTTACCAAGACAAGCGCGCAGTTTTGTCAAACAAACCTGAACAAGGTCACGCTTCAAAAGCAAACACGACCCCTAAGCGCTACGTTCGTGAAATCCGCAATGCGGAAGGCGAATTTAACGCAGGGGATGAAATCAAGGTTGATACATTCGCAGCTGGTGAATACGTCGACGTTACTGGAATCACGAAGGGACATGGCTTCCAAGGTAACATTAAGAAGGATGGCCAATCACGTGGACCAATGGCTCACGGATCTCGTTACCACCGTCGTCCAGGTTCAATGGGTGCTATCATCAACCGTGTCTTCAAGGGTAAGCTTTTGCCTGGACGCATGGGAAACCACAAGCGCACAATGCAAAACGTTGCTATCGTCCACGTTGACGTTGAAAATAACTTGTTGTTGTTGAAGGGTAACGTACCTGGCGCAAACAAGTCACTATTGACAATTAAGTCAACCGTTAAGGTTAACGCAAAGCATCCTGAAGTTAAGATGGCCGGTGTTTCAGTACCTGCTGCCGCAACTGAAGAAGCTTAATATAAACTATATAGAAAGGAGAACAATCAATCATGACTAAAGTTGCTGTATTAAAGCAAGATGGTAGTCAAGCTGCTGAACTCGAATTGAACGATGCAGTTTTCGCCATCGAACCTAACAACGCCGTTATCACAGATGCAGTTTTGATGCAACGCGCATCAATGCGTCAAGGTACTCATGCTGTCAAGAACCGTTCAGCGGTTTCTGGTGGTGGACGTAAGCCTTGGAAGCAAAAGGGTACTGGTCGTGCACGTGCCGGTTCAATCCGTGAACCACAATTCCGTGGTGGTGGAATCGTCTTCGGACCAACACCTCGTTCATATGCCTACCGTATTAACCGTAAGTCTTACCAATTGGCTTTGAAGTCAGTTTTGTCACAAAAGCTTGCTGACGGTAAGTTGGTTGTTGTTGATGCTTTGTCATTTGAAGCACCAAAGACACAAGACTTCAAGAAGGTTTTGGCTAACTTGTCAGTTGACACAAAGACATTAGTAGTTGTTGATGAAGACAACGAAAACGCAATCTTGTCAGCACGTAACTTGGCTAACGTTCAAGTTATGACAACAAAGGGTATTAACGTACTTGACGTTGTTAATGCAGATAAGCTGGTGATTGTTCAATCATCAATCGAAGAAATCCAAGGAGGTCTTGCCTAATGGATGCACGCGATATTATCCGTCGCCCGATCATTACTGAAGCATCAATGGCGCAAACAGAACGTAAGCGCTATGTCTTCGAAGTCGATGTTCGTGCCACAAAGCCTGAAATCAAGAAGGCAATTGAAGAGATCTTCGACGTTCAAGTATCTGGCTTGAACACAGCTAACGTTCGCGGTAAGAAGAAGCGCCAAGGTCGTTACGTTGGTTACACACGTAAGTTGAAGAAGGCAACCGTAACGTTGTCAAAAGACTCAAAAGATATTCAAATCTTTAACGAAGGTTAATTCTAAATAGGAGGAAAAGACATTGGCTATCAAGAAGTATAAGCCAACCTCTAACGGACGTCGTAACATGACGACTTCAGATTTCGCTGAAATCACGAAGTCAACGCCCGAAAAGAGCTTGTTGGCAAAGAAGTCAAAGACTGGTGCTCGTAATAACTCTGGTCGTATGACAGTGCGCCACCACGCTGGTGGACACAAGCAAGCCTACCGTTTGGTGGACTTCAAGCGTATCAAGGATAACAAGACAGCTACTGTAAAGGCTATCGAATACGATCCAAACCGTACAGCAAACATCGCTTTGCTTGTATATGAAGATGGTATTAAGTCATATATCTTGGCGCCAAAGGGATTGAAGGTTGGCGATAAAGTACAATCTGGTCCTGATGCCGACATTAAGCCCGGCAATGCCTTGCCATTGAGCAATATTCCTGAAGGTACTTTGATTCACAACATCGAATTGAAGCCTGGTAAGGGTGGTCAATTGGCACGTTCTGCTGGAACTTCAGCACAAATCTTGGGTAAGGATGGCAAGTATGTCATAGTTCGTTTGACTTCAGGCGAAGTACGTTTGATCTTGGCAACTAACCGTGCAACAATCGGTGAAGTTGGTAACGCTGAACACTCATTGATTAACTGGGGTAAGGCTGGTCGTAACCGTTGGCGTGGAAAGCGTCCACACGTTCGTGGATCAGTTATGAACCCTAACGATCACCCACACGGTGGTGGTGAAGGTAAAGCACCTGTTGGTCGTCCAAGTCCTATGTCACCATGGGGTAAGAAGACTGCTGGTAAGAAGACTCGCGACAAGAAGAAGGCTTCAACGAAGTTCATCGTTCGCGGTCGTAAGAGTAAGTAAGGGAAAGGAGACAACTAATGGCTCGTAGTTTAAAAAAGGGACCATTTGCGGACCCACACTTGCTTAAGAAGATTGAAGCGCAAGCGGATTCTGAAAAGAAGTCAGTGATCAAGACTTGGTCACGTCGTTCAACAATCTTCCCAAGCTTCATCGGCTTTACAATTGCCGTTTATGATGGTCGCAAGCACGTTCCGGTTTTTGTACAAGAAGACATGGTTGGTCATAAGTTGGGCGAATTCGTACCAACACGTACATTCAAAGGCCACAAGGCTGATGATAAGAAGACCGGTAAAAAATAAAGGAGGAAATTGAAAAATGGCTGAACAAATTACTTCAGCTCGCGCGACAGCCAAGATCGTTCGCGTTGCCCCACGTAAGGCACGCCTAGTTCTTGACACAATTCGTCGTAAGAGCGTTAACGAAGCATACGCAATTTTGAAGTTCCTACCTAACACTTCTACTGAAGATATTTACAAGGTTTTGAACTCAGCAGTTGCTAATGCTGAAAACAACTTCTCATTAGACCGAGAAGATCTTATCGTGAAGGAAGCCTTTGCTAACGAAGGACCTACGCTTAAGCGTTTCCGTCCCCGTGCCAAGGGTTCTGCTTCACCAATCAACAAGCGTACAAGCCACATCACAATTGTGGTTGCTGAGAAGGAGGCAAAGTAATGGGTCAAAAGATTAACCCTACTGGATTCCGTGTCGGCGTTATTCGCGACTGGGATGCAAAGTGGTTTGCTGACAAGGCTGATTATGCTAACCAACTTCACGAAGACTTGCGTATTCGTAAGTACATCGAAAAGAACTTAGCGGATGCCGCAGTTGATCGCGTTGAAATTGAACGTAGCACAAAGTCACGTGTTGACGTATCTATCCACACTGCTAAGCCAGGAATGGTTATCGGTAAGGGTGGTTCAGAAGTTGAAAAGCTTCGTACACAATTGGCTAAGTTGACTGATGTCGATGAAAAGGGACGCTCAAAGCGTGTCTTCATCAACATTGTTGAAATCAAGAAGCCTGACTTGTCAGCACACTTGGTTGGACAACAAATCGCTGGTGATTTGGAACGCCGTGTGGCTTTCCGTCGTGCGATGCGTGGTGCTATCCAACGTGCAACACGTTCAGGTGCTAAGGGTATCAAGGTAATGGTTTCAGGTCGTTTGAACGGTGCAGATATTGCCCGTGTTGAACAATACACTGAAGGTACTGTGCCTTTGCATACTTTGCGCGCTGATATCGATTACTCATGGGACGAAGCAATGACTGCTTACGGTAACTTGGGTATCAAGACTTGGATTTACCGTGGCGATGTTTTGCCACAAAAGAAGAACAGTAAGTAAGGAGGGAAGCGAACATGTTAGTACCAAAGCGTGTTAAATTCCGTCGTGTACACCGTGGCCACATGCGTGGTGAAGCAAAAGGTGGAAAGACGGTAACGTTCGGTGAATTCGGCTTGCAAGCAACAACATCAAGCTGGATTACAAACCGTCAAATTGAAGCTGCCCGTATTGCAATGACACGTTATATGAAGCGTGGTGGTAAGGTTTGGATCAAAATCTTCCCTCACAAGTCATATACATCAAAAGGTGTCGGTGTTCGAATGGGTAACGGTAAGGGTTCACCTGAAGGTTGGGTAGAACCAGTTAAGCGTGGTAAGGTAATGTTTGAAGTTGCAGGTGTTCCTGAAGCAACTGCACGTGAAGCATTGCGTTTGGCACAACACAAGTTGCCTGTACGTACAAAGATTATTGCTCGGGAGGCTGAATAATGGCTAAAGCAAGTGAATTGAAAGAATTGTCACTTGCGGATTTGCAAAAGCGCGAGGCCGAATTCAAGGAAGAATTATTCAACCTACGTTTCCAATTGGCTACTGGCCAACTTGAAAACACGGCGCGTATTGCACAAGTTCGTAAGGACATTGCACGAGTTAAGACAGTTATCCGTGCGCAAGAATTGGCAAACGCCAACAAATAAGACGAAAGGAAGAAGCTGAAAAATGAGTGAAGAACGTAATGCTCGTAAGGTTTACCAAGGCCGCGTTGTTTCAGATAAGATGGACAAGACAATCACTGTCGCTGTTGATACTTATGTGAACCACGCCGTTTACGGTAAGCGTGTTAAGTACACAAAGAAGTTTAAAGCCCATGATGAAAACAATAGCGCTAAGATGAACGATATTGTCCAAATCATGGAAACACGTCCTTTGTCTGCAACTAAGCACTTCCGTTTGGTTAAGATCGTTGAAGAGGCAGTTATTCTTTAATTTGATCGTTATCAAATCGTCGTAATTAATTGCTAACTAAGGAGGAAGAACCATGATTCAACAAGAGAGTCGTTTAAAAGTGGCTGACAACTCTGGCGCACGTGAAATCTTGACGATTAAAGTGCTCGGTGGTTCAGGCCGTAAGTTTGCTGGTGTTGGTGACGTGATCGTTGCCACAGTTAAGCAAGCTATCCCTGGTGGTAACGTAAAGAAGGGTGACGTCGTTAAGGCTGTTATCGTTCGTACTGTTTCAGACGTTCGTCGTGCAGACGGTTCATACATCAACTTTGATGAAAATGCCGCTGTTATCGTAAAGGACGACAAGTCACCAGTTGGTACGCGTATCTTTGGCCCTGTTGCACGTGAATTGCGTGATGCAGACTTTATGCGTATCGTTTCATTGGCACCAGAAGTGCTCTAAAACTGACAAGGAGGAGCCAAATCATGTTTGTAAAAACAGGTGATAAGGTTCGCGTCATTGCCGGCAAAGACAAGGGAAAAGAAGGCACAATCACTAAGACTGTTGCTGCAAAGGACCGCGTTGTTGTCGAAGGCGTGAACATCGTTAAGAAGCATCAAAAGCCTTCTAACGAATACCCACAAGGTGGTGTTATCGATATCGAAGCACCAATCCATGTATCAAACGTGCAATTGCTTGACCCTTCAACTAACGAACCAACTAAGGTTGCGTTCAAGATTGAAGATGGCAAGAAAGTTCGCGTATCTAAAAAGTCTGGTAACGTACTAGGCTAATATTGAAAGGTGAAATCATTTTCATGGCTAACGCATTAAAAGAAAAATATGTTAATGAAGTTCAACCTGCTTTGATCGAAAAGTTTAACTTCTCATCACCAATGCAAGCCCCAAAGATCGAAAAGATCGTTCTTAACATGGGTGTTGGTGATGCGGTGTCAAACTCAAAGAACTTGGATGAAGCGGTTGAAGAATTGAAGTTGATTGCTGGTCAACAACCAGTTATCACAAAGGCAAAGAAGTCAATCGCTGGTTTCCGTTTGCGTGAAGGTATGTCAATCGGAACTAAGGTTACATTGCGTGGTGAACGCATGTATGAATTCTTAGACAAGTTGATCAACATCTCATTGCCTCGTGTCCGTGACTTCCGTGGTGTATCATCAAAGGCCTTCGATGGTCGTGGTAACTACACTTTGGGTGTTCGTGAACAATTGATCTTCCCTGAAATCGATTTTGACCAAGTTAACCGCGTTCGCGGCTTGGACATTGTTGTGGTTACAACAGCTCAAAACGATGAAGAAGGTCGCGCATTGTTGACACTTTTGGGCATGCCATTTGCAAAGTAATTTTGCAAATTAAAAACGTTCGTTACTCTTATAATTAAAAGAGTGACACGTTTTTAACTGTTATTGACTGAAATGGTCTATAATAGTTAAGAGCGTGTCATTTCATTATGTCCGTTCAAAAATAAAAGGAGGATATCGATAGATGTCTATGACTGATCCAATCGCTGATTTGTTAACACGTATTCGTAACGCCAACATGGCACACCGTGACGTTGTTGAAATTCCAGCATCAAAAATTAAAATGAGCATCGTTGAGATCTTGAAATCAGAAGGTTTCGTTCGCGACGTAGAATACATCGAAGATAACAAGCAAGGTGTTATCCGTGTATTTCTTAAGTACGGCGAAGACCGTAACCGTGTGATTACAGGACTTAAGCGTATCTCAAAGCCAGGTTTGCGTAAGTATGCCAAGGCTGATTCATTGCCAAAGGTTTTGAACGGTTTGGGTATTGCGATTATCTCAACTTCTGTTGGTGTGATCACTGACAAAGAAGCACGCGCAAAGCAAATCGGTGGCGAAGTGCTCGCTTACGTTTGGTAATATATCTAAGAAAGGAGACTTACCATGAGCCGTATTGGAAATAAAGTAATTACATTGCCCGCAGATGTTGAAGTATCTCAAGAAGGTACAGTTGTTACTGTTAAGGGACCTAAGGGAACATTGTCACGTGAAATTGCACCGCAAATCACAATGACTGTTGAAGGTTCTGAAGTAACATTCACACGCGCAAGCGATGATAACAAGACAAAAGCTTTGCACGGTACAACACGTGCAAACGTTGCTAACATGGTCGAAGGTGTTTCTACTGGATTCACTAAGACATTGAAGCTTGTCGGTGTTGGTTACCGTGCCGCAAAGTCAGGTTCAAAGTTGACTTTGTCTGTTGGTTACTCACACCCAGTTGACTTTGAAGACCGCGAAGATTTGACAGTTGAAGTACCAGATGCTTTGACAATCAAGATTTCAGGTATTTCAAAGCAAAAAGTCGGCGATTTCGCTGCTGAAATTCGTGCCGTACGTGCCCCAGAACCTTATAAGGGTACGGGGATGCGTTACGACCGTGACGTTGCGCGACGTAAGGAAGGTAAGACATGTAAGTAATCAAATCGTCATATTTTTTAAC
>NZ_CBDKZH010000005.1:0-27037 GCF_965300815.1 Leuconostoc sp. | reverse complement strand
CTGAAGACGCGGCGATCACCACTTTGGTGGCCCAACAAGTGGCGGCCGGTTTGGATGTCGTCACAGACGGTGAATTCCGGCGCTCATATTGGCATCTTGATAACTTTTGGGGATTTGAAGGCGTTGAACGGTTTAAATTTGGTGAAGGGTATCAATTTGCCCATGAAGAAACGCGAGACGATTCGGCCCACCTCACCGGTCCGTTGGGTTTTGATGCGACAACGCATCCGCTTATTCGTGAATTTAAGTTTCTTAAAGCTATTGCTGATCGTTATGGTGTCGCTGCCAAAGTGACGCTCCCGTCGCCAGCGCAATTCTTTGCGGAATTAGTGCGTGGCCAAAATGCGGAACGTGTCCACCGGTTTTATACCAATGATGCTGACTTTCATGCGGCCATTCAACGGGTATATCATGACGAAATTTTAGCACTTTATGATGCTGGTGCGCGCACCATTCAACTCGATGACTGTACTTGGGGGATGCTCGTGGATCCACATTTCGGCGTGCTGATGGCTGGTAACGGCGTTAGTGTGACCGAGTTAAAGACACTTTATTTAACCCTTAATAATGGGGCATTAGCCGATTTACCGGATGATTTGGTGATTAATACGCACGTTTGTCGTGGGAACTATCATTCTGACTGGGCGGCGAGTGGTGGCTATGATCTGGTGGCTGATGAACTTTTGGGTCAGGAAAATGTGGCGAGCTACTTTTTAGAGTATGATTCTGACCGCGCAGGTGGTTTTGCACCCCTAGCCAAGGTTTCTGGTGATAAACGGGTTGTGCTGGGTTTAATCACGACCAAAACAGGTGAACTTGAAGATAAACAGGTGATTATTGACCGCATTTATGAGGCGGCGCAGTATTTACCATTAGAGCGCTTGTGGTTATCGACCCAATGTGGCTTTGCGTCAACTGAGGAAGGTAACGTGCTGACAGAAGACCAGCAATGGGCTAAATTGGCGCTTGTACGCGATATTTTAACGCAAGTCTGGGGCTATAAAGCATAATCGTTGCCCGCTGAAACGACTTGCGCTATACTCGAATTATTTATTTGAAGATGATCATTTTTTACCAAACAAGTTCTAATGTTGTGGGTAGCGTTGGCTGCAAGTCGTTTATGGGGGAAGTGTATGAAACGAAAAACAATAATCGGTGCGGGGATCGCCGTGTTGCTGGTTGGTGGGGCTGTGTTGTACCAACGGGGTACGACAAAACCAACCCCAGCAACGCTAAAGGTCACGGTACAAAATCCAATTACGACATTAGATCCAAATTTTGCCGATGACATTGGGTCCAATTTGGCTGAGGTACAAACGCTGCAAGGTTTGTATACGACAGATGCCACAGGCCAAATCATTCCGGGAATGGCCGAAAAGATTGTGCAACCAACAAACAACCACACAGTCTATACGTTGACGTTAAAAAAGAACCAGAAATGGTCTGACAGGACAACGGTGACGGCACAAGATTTTGTGTCTTCGGTGAAACGACAGGTCGACCCAGCGTCTAAATCAACGCGTGCCAATCATTTTAAAGATTTGGCTAACTATGACGCCATTAGGAAACAGGGTGCTAGTATTGATACCTTAGGGATTCAAGCTGTTAACAACCGCACAGTTAAAATCACCCTGTCGCAGCCAGTGCCTTACTTTAATTTTATTTTGGCTAATCAGCTCTATCCGATTAACCCCGCTAAGGTCAAAGCTTACGGGCATAAATATGGCCAAACAGCTGAAACAACGGTTTCTAACGGGCCATACATGATTAAAAAATGGAATCAATCGGCCACAACTTGGGAATATGTGAAGAATCCGTATTATGCGCAGGCCAAAAAAGTCCATTTTAATACGATCAAAACAACCTTGGTGACCGATGCCACTTTGGCCAGCAAACAATTTTTGTCAGGTAATGTTGATGAAGCAGAAATATCTGGTGGTATTTTAACCAATTTGAAGAAACATTATGCTGACGAGATCAAGTCTCAGAAAAAGGGCCGGATGGCCTTCATTGTTTGGAACGCGCAAGATAAAGTAGCTGGGAATACCAATTTCAAACGTGCGGTGAGCTATGCGATTGATCGACGTGTGCTAGCCGATCAAGCTTTAGCTGATGGGTCAACTGCGGCGCAGTCTATTGTCCCAAGTGGCGAAGTTAAGGTGCACGGCCAAGACTTTAATGCGGGATTGGCGTTACCAAATGATAAGACAAAAGCACAAGATTATTTGAAAAAAGCACAAGCAGAAATCGGCGAGAAAAAGCTGACGTTGACACTTAATACGGCTGATACGGATGCTTATCGCGCTGCTGGGCTTTATTTGAAGCAAAGTATTGAAAGCACATTGCCGGATGTGACCGTTAATCTTAATCGGATGCCGTTAAATGCGGAAATTTCAGCCTTTAACAATCGTAATTTTCAAGCTGGCACATTGAGTTGGTCAACTGATTATAATGATCCGATTGATTTCTTAGATACCGCTTATTCAGACGGTGCGATTAATTTTACAAAATGGCATGACGCCCAATATGACGCCTTTATTCAGAAAATTAATCAACAGCCCGAAGCCAATGATGCGCGTTATCAATTAGAGCAGCAAGCGGCTAAATTGAATAATGACTTGAATGGGGTCACACCGCTATATCAAGTAGCCAATGTACATTTGCAGAAAAAGACGATTAAAAACTTAAATTATCCTGTGATTGGATACCAAAGTTATCAATATGCAACAGAAAAATAACCGACGTAGGAGTTTTATTATGAAAAAGATTGGGATTGCTGGGAACCACACCATTCATCCAAACCCCAAATTTGGGACGAATTATGTGAACTATATTCAAAAAAATTATACCGCTGCCCTGACAGAAGCCGGGGCATTGGTCATGATTTTACCAATTAGTGCCCCAGAACTGGCGGCTGACTATGTGGCAAGTATCGATGCCTTGGTGTTAGCGGGTGGGCAAGATGTGACCCCTGATTATTACGGTGAAGAACCAATCCCAGCTATCGGTGAAATTGATCGCTATCGCGATGCGTTTGAATTTGCCTTGTTTGCCGAAGCCGTGCGAGTGGGCAAGCCCGTCTTTGGTATTTGCCGCGGGGCGCAGGTGATCAATGTGGGCCTTGGTGGCAAGCTTTATCAAGATTTGGCCACTCAATATGCACAACTTCGTGTAAAGCATGATCAATACCCAACGAAGTGGTCCACGCCAACACATCGCTTGGTTTGGCAACGCGATAATTGGTTAACACCGATCGTAGCGCCTGATGCGCTAGTGAACTCTTTTCATCATCAAGCAGTGAAAACATTGGCACCATCGCTAACTTTGGATGCGACAAGTTCGGATGGTGTTATTGAAGCCTTTTCAGATGAAACACGGCATATCTATGCTGTGCAATGGCATCCGGAAATGCTCCGTATGACAGACGATGCAGTGCAAGATGTTTTTGATGCCTTTGTTGCAAAAGTTGAAAACGTCTAATATTTTGCAAGTCGTTAAATTAACGGCTTTTTTTACGCGATGAAATAGCGTAAAATGTGATGAGTAATGTTGCAGCGTTTTTAAAGCCTTGCTGGCATTAGCGTGAAACATGAGGTTGATGAACCTGATCGCTCATTGGCTAGTTGTGTTAATTGTTGCCGTTTTGGCACATCACGTTCATTGGAGAAGAACATGTTTCAATACATTAAGAAAATCATCATCGGCAAACCACTCAAAACGTTAGATGAGGGTGGCCAGTCATTGTCGAAAACTAAAGCGTTAGCGCTGCTGTCATCTGATGCCTTGTCATCAGTGGCCTATGGGACGGAATCCATTACAGCTGCTTTGGTTGCTGCGGGCGCCGTAGCGCTGTGGTTGCAACTGCCGATTGCGCTATTAGTTTTGATTTTGTTGGCAGCTATTGTCTTGAGTTACCGACAAATTATCCATGCATACCCTTCAGGCGGTGGTGCTTATGCTGTTGCCAGTGAAAACTGGGGGGCGAAAGCGGGATTAGTTGCCGGCGGATCGTTACTAGTTGATTATATGTTAACGGTTGCCGTATCAGCATCGGCGGCATCTGACGCCATCACTGCAGCGATTCCAATGTTAAATCCCTATGTGGTGCCGCTCTCAATTTTCGTAGTCGTGTTACTGACTGGTATGAATTTGCGTGGTTTGCGGGAAAGTGCGAACTTCCTGATGTTCCCCGTCTACTTTTTCATCATTGTCTTAGCGATCATGATTATCTGGGGTGTGTTTCAGGCAGCCACGGGCCAATTGCCGTATCATGCTGCGGCACGCGTGGGGACCAGTTTTTCTGGTCTATCATTAGTCTTGTTTATGCGTGCCTTTTCAAGTGGGTCGTCATCTTTGACAGGTGTGGAAGCGATTTCTAACGCGGTACCAAACTTTCGGGCACCAAAAGAACGGCATGCGGCGACAACGCTCACATTAATGGCACTGATTTTAGCGACATTCTTTGGTGGCATCACGTTTTTGAGTTACTGGTATGGCATTGTGCCCAATAGTCATTCAACAGTTTTGTCCCAAATTGCTGCCAAAACATTTGGCGGGCATAATATGGGCTTTTACATTATTCAATTGGCCACGGCCTTGATCTTAGCTGTAGCAGCCAATACGGGCTTTTCGGCTTTTCCCATGTTGGCGTTGAATTTGGCGCGCGACAAATATCTACCACATCTCTACATGGATAAAGGCGATCGCCTCGGTTATTCTAACGGTATCTTATCACTGGCTTTTGGCGCGATTATTTTGTTGCTGATTTTCCATGGTTCCACAGATGCGTTGATTCCGTTGTATGCGGTCGGTGTGTTTGTACCGTTTACCCTGTCACAGTCGGGGATGATTATTCATTGGTGGCGGCAGAAGCCAACGCGCTGGGTACTGAAAGCCTTGATCAATTTTGTTGGGGCCTTTATCTCAGCGGTATTGGTGGTCACGTTGTTTGCCACACGGATTGAACATGTTTGGCCATATCTTTTGATTATGCCCATTATCATGTACATGTTCCTAAAAATTAAGCATCACTATACGAGCATTGCGCGTCAACTGCGTTTAGCCTATGCGAAAAATTCACATGCTGTGCGGCATCATTATGATGGGGCGACCGTCATTGTCTTGGTATCAAATATCACTAAAGTGACAACCGAAGCGATCGATTATGCGCTATCTATTGGCGATTATGTGGTGGCGATGCACGTGAGTTTTGATGTAAATCCGAAAAAAGAATTGGAAACCTCAACGCAGTTCAAGTTGGATTTCCCTGATGTCCGCTATGTGGATATTCATTCGTCTTACCGCTCAATTGTTAAGCCAGCCACTAGTTTCGTGGATGCAGTGGTGAAACAAGCGGAAAAGCGCAATCATTCAGTCACGGTTTTAGTGCCACAATTTGTGCCAAAAAAACCTTGGCAAAATATTTTGCATAACCAGAACTCGTTACGTCTGCGTACGGCGTTTGCCGCACGGACGGATATTTCAGTCTCAACCTATTATTATCACCTATCAGAATAGTGGTAGATAGCGCAACAATAAGGAGTGGCATGTGCTTGAGCTGGCATGCCGATAACAATCATGACACAAGATACGAAGTTAATACTGTTTTTCATTTGGGTCGTCATTGCGATGATGATATCAACGGGTGGCTTAATTCTGATTATGCGTTGGTATCATCGTGAAGTCGATCGGGTAAAAAAACAACAAAAGGCGTCACAAAACACGGAAACGCCCACAACGAAGCAAAAATAAAAACTGCGGCAAACTGATCATCATCAGTTTGCCGCAGTTTTTGTATTAGAAACTTTCAGTTGGGACTGGGTCCAATCGGGCTTGCCAATCAACGTCAGGATATTTACGTTGCAAAGCCGTTGCCAGAACGCGCTTAGCTAAATTACCATTACGTGTAAAGATTGGGCCGTGGAAGTATGAGCCATAAACATTACGATAAATCACACCTTCAGTTTTGTCCATCCCGTTATTACCATTACCAGAAATAACAGTACCCAAAGCACGTTCACCTTCGCCGAGGAACGTACGACCTTGGTGGTTTTCAAACCCATGGTATTTTTCACCAGTGTCATTATTTTCAATCACAATGTTACCAGTGAGGCGCTTACCGGATAATACTGTTAATTGGTCATCATACATATTGGTCGTATAATGATCCATGACGCCAATGCCATCGACACGCGTGCCGTCGGCCATCACCATATAATGACCGAGTAATTGGAAGCCACCACAAACAGCCAGCAGTGGCCCATCATTTTCGATGTAGTGTTTGATGGCAGTTGCTTTTGCAGGTAAATCTTCGGCGACAATCGTTTCTTCGTAATCTTGTCCGCCACCAAACAAGACAAAATCAAAGGCTTGGTCATCAAATTCGTCGCCAAGTGAAACCAATTGATAATCAACAGCGACGCCGATTTGCTTGGCATAGTAGGTGAGGGCAATGATGTTCCCATAATCACCATAGGTGTTCATCAGATTACCATAAAGGTGCGCAACGTTGAGTTGGTATTCGGTCATTAGAAACCTCCTTTAATATAGCCAGCTGCACCAAGTTGTTCACGAAGTTGTAGCATCGCCGTATAAGTCGCTGCAATGTAGACCTTATCGGTTGGTAAGGCTTTGATGGCATCAATCACTTGGGTCAAATCTTCATAGACGGCTTGGTCAGCAAAACCAGCCATCTTCAAACGCACGCGAATATCACGATAGCGTTCACCGCCAGTAGCGACGGCTTTGAGCTTGGTGTCATGCAGCTTTTCAAATTCGGCATCCCAAATCCAACTGGTATCAATACCGTCCGCATAATTGGCGTTTAACAGCGCCAATAGTGAGAAATCAGCCGTTTCGGTCCGCATCATATCAATGACAGAATTGGTCCCAACCGGATTTTTAATCAAAACGATTGTGACATCCTTGCCATCGACATGAATGGCTTCTTGACGGCCAAAAATCTGTGCATTTGATTCAAAAGCTGTCTTGATTTGTTTAGGCGTTACACCGAATTCACGACCAACAGCATAAGCAGCTAGGGCATTATAAATATTGTAGAGCCCGCCAATTTCAATGCGAAGCGGTGTCCCGTCAATGCTAAAAGTTGAATAAGTTGGGGTCAATTCGTCAATTTCGGTCACCTGATAGGCCAATGGTGGGCGCTTGAAATCATCGGTGACACTAAAATACTGACCAAGATTGGCGTACGTGATGAAATCATAGTGTAAGACAGAATGATCGGTCGGTGATAAGATCCCATCAGTGTTGATTGGCGCCACTTGTGGTTGGTAATCGGCCGGTTGGATATGATTAAAGCCAAAATATTGGCGCTTGTTTGGGAAATCACCACGGGTAAAGATTGGTGAATCACCGTTGGCTAATACTGTCGCTTCGGGTGCATGCTGAATGCCGGCGATGATTTTATCATACGTTGTATAAATTTCGCCGTAGCGGTCAAGTTGGTCTCGGAAAATGTTTGTGAGCACAAACATTTTTGGCTTGATTGCTGAGGTGATTTTTTCAACGTTAGCTTCATCGACTTCCAAGACGGCCACGGGCTTTTTACCGTTTGGAGAAGGCTTGACTGGTGTCGTCACCAATGTGCCGGTAATCCCTTGAATCATGTTAGAACCGGATGGGTTGGTGATAACTTCATAGCCACCAGCTTGTAAGACGCGCGTGATGAGGGCAGTGGTCAACGTTTTACCGTTTGTACCAGTCACCACCACAAGGTCGAAATCCTGTTGGATTGATTTGAGAATATCTGGGTCGATTGCGACCGCGATTTTGCCGGGTAGACTTGTGCCACCACGGTGCATCACGTCATGCAAAAACCAATAGGCGCTTCTAGCAGTCGCGCGTGCAATTGTACTTTTAAGTGTCATAATGTCCCCACTTTCATGATTATCATTTTACCACGCGTAGCCTTGAGATGGGAATTTTTGATGAAATGTTAAAAAAGCTAATCGACCTGTGTTCTGGTGTGAAAAAGCGCCTGTTATCGTTTGGCATTTGTTATAATAGGAAGGAGTGACAAAATAAGTCAGCAAACAAACTTTTCAGGAGGCGACGTGTCATAAACTGAGGCAACTTGGGACACGGGATGATGATGGCACAATTATTTTTTGAATATGGGGCAATGAGTTCAGGTAAATCAATTGAAATCCTGAAAGTTGCGCATAATTACGAATCACAGGGACGTCAAGTGTTGTTAATGACGCCGATTGTGGATACCCGTGCCGGTGTGGGCGTTGTGGCCAGTCGGATTGGTTTGTCGCGCGAAGCTTTAGCGATTAAGCCAACGGATGACTTGTATGACTTAATTAAGGCCAAGCAAAGCGACAACCTTGCCGTGGCCTTGATTGATGAAGCGCAATTTTTAACCGCAACACAAGTGGATCAATTAGCCAAAGTCGTGGATCATCTCCATATCCCAGTGATGGCATTTGGTTTAAAACAAGATGCCTTTAATCACTTGTTTGAAGGGTCAAAACGACTCATCGAAATGGCTGATAAGCTGGAAGAAATGAAGACGATTTGCTCGTTTTGCGGTAAAAAAGCGACAACGCAATTACGGATTGTTGACGGCAAGCCACAACGTTCTGGGGAACAGCTCTTTATTGGTGGCGATGAAGCTTATATTCCAACCTGCCGTCATCATTGGTACGTGCCCGATTTGGCTAAAATTGCCGAGATGTTTCCTGTGGATAAGTAAAGACAAAAAGCTATTTTTTCAACATAAATTATCACAATAACAACAGGGTACAGTGGCTAAGTTAAACAGTTGGTGTACCACTGTGAAGAGGAGAGTGAACGATGGATCCAATTTTTCAATCATTACAAACGGTTGTTGATCGTTATGATGAACTTAACGAACAATTAGCCGACCCAGAAGTGGCAAGTGACGGCCAAAAATATATGGCATTGTCAAAAGAAGCGGGGGAAATGCGTGAGACGGTTGAAGTCTATACCCGTTACCAACAAGTCATTCAAGAAATTCAAGAAGCAGAAGAATTACTCGATGATGCCGAAATGGCACCATTAGCGAAAGAAGATTTAGCTGACTTAAAGCCAGAAAAAGCGCAATTGGAAGACCAATTGAAAATTTTAATGTTACCGAAAGATCCCAATGATGATAAAAACATTATCATGGAAATTCGTGGGGCTGCTGGTGGGGATGAATCGTCATTATTTGCCGCGGACTTGTTAGACATGTATCGTCGTTACGCCGAAAAGCAACGCTGGACATTGAGTATTATTGATGAATCTACGACTGAAGTTGGCGGCTACAAGGAAGTCGCTGTGATGATTACTGGCGATAATGTGTACTCGAAGTTAAAGTTTGAATCAGGTGCGCACCGTGTGCAGCGCGTCCCATCAACCGAAACGCAAGGGCGTGTTCACACATCAACGGCGACGGTGGGTGTGATGCCTGAATTTGAAGACATTGATTTTGAATTGGCTGAATCTGATTTGGAAGAAGAATTCTTCCGTTCAGGTGGTGCTGGTGGTCAAAACGTCAACAAAGTGTCAACGGCAGTTCGTTTGGTTCACAAGCCAACTGGTATCATGGTGAAAATGCAAGAAGAACGGACGCAAATTAAAAACCGTGATAAGGCGCGCAAGTTGCTGGCCAGTCGTGTGTATGATTTTTACGCGCAACAAAATGAAGCCGCCTATGCCGAACAGCGTAAGTCTGCCGTTGGGACTGGAGACCGTTCAGAACGTATCCGGACATACAATTATCCACAAAACCGCGTCACAGATCATCGCATTGGTTTGACATTAAACAAGTTGGATCGCGTGATGAACGGTGAATTAGGGGAAGTCGTTGATGCGTTAATCATTGCGGATCAAACAGCTAAGCTCGCTGAACTCAATAACGCCTAACAATGACAGAAAAAAACTTTGAAACCCCAAAACAATTTCAACAACCTAATCAGACCACGCACAAACGCTCAAATTCACCTGCTAAGTTGACCCAACCACGTTGGTACGAGTGGGATGATCAGGTCAAACCAACTGCCCCAGCGCAAGTGAAGTTGTCATTACTCGAAGCACGCAAATGGGCAGTTTTAGAACTCACGCAGGCGGGGATGCCGGAAGCTGATGCTAAAGATAACGTGGACTTTTTGTTAACGGGCGCCTTAGACATTAACTACGGTTATTTACGGGCCAATCTATCACGGCAAATGCCAGCAGTGCTGGCAGCTGTTTGGCCAAAGTGGGTGGCGCAATTAACCCAAAACAAACCACCACAATATATTTTGGGTCATGCACCTTTTTATGGGCGAGAATTTATGGTGGATGAACGTGTTTTAATTCCCCGACCAGAAACTGAGCAACTCGTAGAATGGATTTTACAAGATGCCAGTGGCACCCAAGGTGCACCAGTTTCTGTGTTGGATATTGGGACGGGTTCAGGTGCAATTATTGAGACGTTAATGCTTGAAAATCCACGTGTTAAGGGGTTTGCCGCCGATATTTCACCTGATGCCTTGGCCGTGGCTGAAAGTAATGCACAGCGTTTTGGCTTGCATCAGTTACACTTCGTGGAAAGTGATGTTTTCCAAGGCGTTGCAGATTTGACTTTTGATATTATCGTCAGCAATCCGCCGTATATTGCGCGGACTGATGAAGCAGAAATGGACGCCAGTGTCTTGGCGTTTGAACCACAACTGGCGTTGTTTGCCGATCAAGATGGCTTAGCCATTTACGCTAAGATTGCGGCCGGTTTGGCACAACATTTGACGGCACAGGGGCGTGCTTATTTTGAAATTGGCTACAAACAAGGCCCAGCGGTGGTAGCCATGATGCAACAAGCGCTACCTGATGCGACGGTAACCTTGAAAAAAGATTTCGCAGGCTTAGATCGTATGGTGCGTGTGGTGAAAGGATTATTATGGAGACAGAATTACTAACAACTCAAGATGTGCAACGGGCGGGTGCGTTATTAAAAGCCGGTGAAGTGGTGGCTTTTCCAACAGAAACAGTCTACGGCTTAGGAGCAGATGCTACTAATGATGCGGCGGTGAAAAAAGTCTTTTTGGCGAAAAATCGGCCAGCAGATAATCCGCTTATTATGACCGTTGCAGACGTTGAACAGTTGACACCCTTTGTCACGATTTCTGAAGCAGCTCGGCAATTGATGACGGCATTTTGGCCGGGGTCTTTGACAGTTATCATGCCCATTAAACCAGATCAGGTATCGATGTTGGTGACTGGCGGGTTGCAAACGGTGGCTTTCCGTTTGCCTGCCAATGAGACAGCGCGTGCTATGATTCGTGCAGCCGGGGTACCGATTGTTGGCCCCAGTGCCAATACGTCCGGCAAACCGTCACCAACCACGGCCCAACACGTTTGGCATGATATGCAAGGTCGGATTGCAGCCATTGTGGACGATGGCCCCACTGAAGTAGGCGTTGAATCCACGGTGATTGACATGTCAACAGACACACCGACTATTTTACGACCAGGGGCCGTGACGCAACAACAATTAGAAGCCGTTCTTCAACAACCAGTCTTTGATGCCACTAGCACGACATCAGTGGCGAGTCACGTCACACCAAAAGCACCGGGGATGAAGTATCGTCACTATGCGCCGGATAAAACAGTGGTCATGTTTGATCGTTTAGATGCTTTGGCGCTGCGATCAACCCTGACAGCCCAAGATGTTGTCATGGCTCAAGATGACACATTGGCAACATTGCAGTTACCAATGACGCAAACGTGGTCGTTGGGGGAAACACTTGAAAGTGCGACCGAACAGCTTTTTGCGGGACTACGTTTTTATGATGAGACGCCAGAAGTGGCGACGATTTATGTCGAAAAAATGCCACCCATTGGGATTGGCAAAGCGTATAATAATCGCTTAGCTAAAGCAGCAGGCAATCAAGAATTTACGATTTAAAAGCACCGGATCGGTGCTTTTTGTGTTGAACTTGTGGTAAATGTCGCGCACGTCACCCAGATGCTTAACGTTTACTGAAAAGTCACACGGAAAACATGTAAACGTTTACATCACAAACGTGATGAGACCGGCATTTTTAGCGATTGGGCTTGATATATCAAGGTTTAACCGGGCATTTTACTTGATATTTTGTAAGCGCTTTGATACACTATTATCAGAAGCTGATTCACAGCTAAAAAGGAGAAAATAATCATGACACAATCAAAAGAATTCCATATCGTAGCAGAAACAGGTATCCACGCACGTCCAGCAACATTGTTGGTACAAGCAGCTTCAAAGTTCACATCAGACGTTACTTTGTCATACCAAGGCAAGGATGTTAACTTGAAGTCAATCATGGGTGTGATGTCACTTGGTGTTGGTCAAGGTGCCGATGTGACAATCAAGACTGAAGGTGATGATGAAGAAGCAGCAATGGCTGCCATCACTGAAGCAATGGAAAAAGAAGGACTTGCTGAATAATAATGGCTAAGAACTTCAAAGGAATCGCGGCAAGTAATGGTATTGCAATTGCAAAGGCCTACTTGTTAGTTGACCCAGATTTGTCTTTCTCAAAGACAACAATTACAGATGTGACAGCTGAACAAGCTCGTGTCGACGATGCTTTGAAGGCTGCTAGTGCAGATGTGGAACTTATTAAGACAAAAGCTGCTGAAAACCTTGGTGAAGAAGAAGCCCAAGTGTTTGAAGCGCATTTGATGGTTTTGGCTGATCCCGAAATGTCTAGCGCATTTAAGCAAAAGATTGCTGATGACAAGGTCAATGCTGAACAAGCTGTTAAAGAAGTGACAGATATGTATATCAGCATGTTTGAAGCCATGACGGATAACGCCTACATGCAAGAACGTGCAGCAGATATTCGTGATGTCACGAAGCGTATTTTGTCTCATTTGCTGAATGTGGCTTTGCCTAATCCAGCATTGATTGATGAAGAAGTGGTCTTGGTTGCAAGAGACTTGACACCTTCAGATACAGCACAACTTGACCGCAACTTTGTTAAGGGTATCTTAACTGACTTGGGTGGTCGTACAGCGCATGCGTCAATCATGGCACGGACGTTGGAAATTCCAGCTGTCGTAGGAACTGAAATTGCCACAAAAGAAGTGGCAGCTGATGACATGGTGATTGTTGATGGCTTGACGGGCGATGTGATTATCGACCCAGATGCTGACACATTGGCCAGTTACCAACAAAAGGCGGCTGATTATCAAGCACAACGTGCTGAATGGGCCTTGTTGAAAGATCAACAATCAGTTAGTGCCGATGGCAAGACATTTGTCGTGGGTGCCAACATTGGTTCACCAAAAGACATGCCTGCCGTTTTGGAAAATGGTGCTGAAGGCATTGGTTTGTATCGTACTGAATTCCTATACATGGAATCAGATCACTTGCCAACTGAAGAAGAACAGTTTGAAGCTTATAAGACTGTTGTTGAAAAGATGGCTGGTAAGCCAGTGACAGTACGTACCATGGATATTGGTGGCGACAAGCACTTGAGCTACTGGAAGTTACCAGAAGAAGAAAACCCATTCTTGGGTTATCGTGCGATCCGTATCTCTTTGGATCAAACAGAAATTTTCCGGACACAACTCCGTGCGTTGCTACGTGCCTCAGCTTTTGGTAATTTGTGGATTATGTTCCCAATGATTGCCACATTGCCTGAGTTCCGTGCCGCAAAGCAAATTTATACAGAAGAACGTGCTAAGCTTGAAGAAGCTGGTGTGGCAATGGGTGATGTCAAGTTAGGTATCATGATTGAAATTCCAGCTGCTGCCATGTTGGCTGATAAGTTTGCTAAGGAATTGGACTTCTTCTCAATTGGTACCAACGATTTGATTGGTTATACAATGGCTGCAGATCGTGGTAACGATAAGGTTGCTTATTTGTATCAACCTTATAACCCATCAATTTTGCGTTTGATCAACAATGTGATTACTGCCGCTCATAAAGAAGGTAAGTTTGTTGCAATGTGTGGTGAAATGGCTGGTGATCCAATCGCTGTCCCATTGTTGATGGGTATGGGCTTGGATGAATTCTCAATGAGTGCCCCATCTATTTTGCAAACACGTGCATTAATGAAGCAGTTGAATACTGCTGATATGAAGTTATTGGCTGAAAAAGCTTTGGATGCCGAAACAAATGACGAAGTCATTGCATTAGTTGAATCAGCAATTGACTAGAACAAGTTTTAAGACCGCCGATTGGCGGTCTTTTTGTGTTAAAATATAACCTATGAAGATTTTAGCCTTTGATACAAGTAACCAACCACTCACGGTGAGTTTGGCGGAAGATAATAACGTACGACGTGTGTTCACAACGAATGAAGCGCGGAATCATTCGATTCAGTTATTGCCAGCCATTGAAACAACGCTGGCTGAACAACAATGGGCGCTCAGTGATATTGACCGCATTGTGGTTGCCCAAGGACCAGGGTCATTTACTGGGCTTAGAATTGGTGTGACTGTTGCTAAAATGTTAGCTAACACGTTGCAAGCCGAGCTTGTAGGTGTTTCTAGCTTAGCCGTGTTGGCTGCGCAAGTGACCACTCCTGGTTTAGTGGTACCACTGTTTAATGCGCGCAATAACAATTTTTTTGCAGGCGTTTATTTAAATGATAGCGCTGCATTAGCTGATGCACATCAACCAATCGATCATTTGGTAACTTGGTTGCAGACACGTGATGAGCCAATTACTTTTGTGGGGGAAACCACAGAATTTGTGCCCACGTTACAGGCGGCTTTTGGTGACCGAGCGACGATTTTAACACCCGCTGACAGCTTACCTGACGGGCATGGCATTGTTACACTCGGTCTCAAAGCACAACCTGTCGCTGATGTGGCGCACTTTAATCCCAATTATTTAAGGAAAACCCAGGCGGAGTTGAACTGGCTTGCTGCGCATCCTGGTGAGGATAATCCCGAAAATTATGTTTTTGAAGTTTAATCACCAACCTAAATTACCGCTTGCCTTACCGCGATTTGTGACCAAGACGATGACAGTCAGTGGATATGACTTTGTGTTACGTCGCGCCACAATCGCTGATATTGACACGTTGGTTAGAATTGAGGAAGCGGTTTATGCTGGTGTCGCGCCGTGGGTATTGCGTGACTTTCTTAGCGAATTGTCGCGGCCACATATTCGCCTCTACTTAGTGATTGAGCGCCACCAGCAAGTTATTGGCTTTGCCGGGGTTGCCTATCAACGAGATCAGCGTGATATGCATATTACTAATATTGCGGTTGTTCCAATTTGGCAAAGTCATGGTTTAGGCACAACCATTTTGTCAGAGATTCATCAATTTGCGACTGCGGTCGGGGTTGCAACCATGACGTTAGAAGCACGCGCTTCTAATCATGGGGCGATTGCCTTATACCAACGATTAGGCTTTGAACAAACAGGTATCAAAAAAGGGTATTATTTCGGTGATCATGAAGATGCCGTGTCAATGGTGAAACAACTTGAAAATTCAACCAGCAACAATTGAAGACAGTGAAACCATCTATCGTATTGCCCAAGCGGCCTTTCAACCGTCTCCTTGGCCAAAAACAGTCTTTGAACATGAACTCACAAGTCCTCGCAGTCGTTATTTTTTAACGACTGGTGGTTTTATTGGGATTACCCAGATATTAGATGAAGTTGAAATTAGCAGTATCGCGGTCCAACCAGATTATCAACGGCAAGGTATTGCGCAAGCATTATTAACAACCGTGTTGGCTTTGCCGGATGTTGCCCGATTTTTATTGGAAGTCGACGAGTTAAATCATCAAGCGATTCGGCTGTATGACAAGATGGGCTTTTCACCTTATCATCGCCGTGAGAAATATTATAAAAATGGTCATGCCGCGATCATGATGGAAAGGAAAATGTAAGTGGTTACCAAGGTAACTACTTACACGCATAAATATGACAAAAATCATAGCATTTGAATCCAGCGCTGATGAAACCAGCGTTGCCATTGTGGAAGATGGCCATATTGTCCTAAGTAACGCTGTAGCGACACAAATCAATTCCCATCAACGTTTTGGTGGTATTGTGCCGGAAGTCGCCAGTCGACACCATATTGAATGGATTACACGCGTGTTAGATGATGCGTTGGCCACAGCTAACGTGTCACCAGCAGAGCTTGATGCGGTGGCGGTGACCTATGGACCCGGCTTGGTGGGTTCTTTACTGGTTGGCTTAATGGGTGCAAAAACCTTTGCGTTGGCCCATAATTTGCCAATAGTGCCGGTCAATCATTTGGCCGGTCACATTGCAGCGGCTAACTTTAATCAGCCAATTCGCTATCCAGCCTTAGCTTTGATGGTGTCTGGCGGCCATACCGAACTGGTCCTCATGCAAAACGAAAATGAGTTTGCCGTGTTAGGGGAAACGCGTGATGATGCGGCAGGAGAAAGTTTCGATAAAGTTGGCCGTTTGTTAAAGTTACCTTATCCAGCGGGTAAAACTATTGATGATATGGCGCACAAAGGGCAACCAACGATTAAGTTTCCCACTGCTATGGCGCATGAAGATAATTATGACTTTAGTTTCTCTGGCTTAAAAAGTGCGGTCATTAATTATGTCCATCACGCCGAGCAAAAGGGGGAAACAATTGATCAATATGACTTAGCAACGAGTTTTCAAAATGCGGTTGTGGATGCGCTGGTTGGTCGAACGAAACGCGCCTTACAAGACTACCCGGTTAAAAGTTTTATCTTGGCTGGTGGCGTGGCGGCTAATTCACAATTGCGAGAAACATTAGAAGCATTGCTGGTGTCATTTCCAGAAACAACGTATATTCCTGTGCCACGGCAATATACGGGTGATAATGCCGCGATGATTGGGGCAGCAGGCTACTGGAATTACAAACAAGGTATTTTTGCGGGCTTAGACTTAAATACTAATCCAGGCTTAGATTTTGAACTAATATAATCGTAATAAGATTGTGAATCTATCACGATCTTTTGTTGCGATCCTTATTTTTGTGGTACAATAGTTATGCAAAAGTTCACAAAGTAATCTAAGGTGCCGATTTCATCAGACCATCACGTTTGCGTTTAGTGAAACAAGCATGATAATAACGACATTAACACTGGAGAAAATTATGACACAACCTAAAATCCCGCGTGCGACCGCAAAGCGTTTGCCGATTTATTTCCGCTATTTAACATTTTTACACGATGCGGGGACTGACCGCATTTCTTCTGCTGAATTAAGCGATGCAATTAAGTTTGATGCGGCCACGATTCGTCGTGATTTTTCTTATTTTGGTGCCTTAGGCAAGCGTGGCTATGGCTACGATGTCAAGGCGTTGCTGGATTTCTTTGCCAATGTGTTGGATCAAGACAGTCTCATTAATGTGGCGTTAATTGGTGCTGGAAATTTGGGGCAAGCTTTGCTTAACTTTAACTTTCACCAGTCTTCTAACATGCGTATTTCAGCGGCTTTTGACGTGGATAAGTCACGTGCAGGCACGATTATGGCTGGTGTGCCGATTTATTCAATGACTGAATTAAAAGAGCAGATTGCTGCGCAACGGATTAATATTGCCATCTTGACCGTACCACAAGGTGTCGCCCAAGAAATCACGAATGAACTCGTGGATGCTGGCATTAAAGGGATTTTGAACTTTACACCTTTGCGTGTGACGGTACCAAGTGGCGTGCGTGTGCAAAATGTGGATTTGACCAATGAATTGCAAACATTGGTTTACTTTATTGAAAACTATGGTTCAATTACGACAGGATAATAACTAACATGCCGATTTTAGATTTAAATGATCAAGAAAAAGTACAGGCGTATCAACGTTTTGTTCGAGAAGATCCGCGTGGGCAGGTGACCCAAGACCCGCTATGGGGTGAACTCAAAGCGAATTGGGGCCATGTTTATGTTTACCATGAAACGGCGGGGCAAATTGATGCGGTATTAACGGTGTTAACGGTTGAAGCTGTGCCGGGTAAGCTGCTGGGATATGCTGGTCGCGGACCGATTGGCGACATTCATAATGTGGCGTTGATTAAAAGTATGATCCAAGAAGCTTTGGCAGCCTTGCCGGATAATGTGTTCCTCATTCGTTTGGACCCTGAAGTGGCCTATAGCGATGCGTTGAATGCCGAATATCAAGCGGCTGGCTTTGTGACACGTAATCGTGAGATTCACCACATGCATGGCAATATTCAACCACGCAAAAATGTGGTGTTGTATTATGATGGTCGTGGTGAGGGTGCGACACCAATTACGACAGAAGAAGAACTGATGTTACACTTCAAGCGTGATTATCGTAACCAAATCCGTCGTGCGGCCAAAGATGGCGTTACCGTGACTGCTGGTGGTTCTGAAGCAGATGTGCGCGCCTTTTTTGAAACTTATGTGATGATGGCTGCGGCACAAGGGATTACCCACCGACCAATTGATTATTTCTTGCGCATGCAACAATTATGGGCTGGTACCGGCTTATTTAAAGTGTTCTTAGCACACTTTGAAGGTCGCGTGATTGCCAGTGGCATTGGCTTTAGCTATGGTGATGAAATCTGGTATATGTATGCTGGTTCTGACCGGCAGTATGCGAAGCACTATGGCCCATATGCTGTGCAATGGGAAATGTTAAAATGGGGTCTAGCACTTGGCAAAGTCGAATACGACTTTGGTGGTGTTGGGGACTTTGTGCCCGAAGATGGCCTCTATAAATTTAAGCACGGCTTTGCTTATCATGATCCACAAGCTGAATATATTGGTGAACTGGATTGGGTTGTGGATGAAACAGCCTACGAAACGTATCTTGAACAATTTAAATAATCCGCCGTTGGCGGCTTTTTTAGTTATTCAAGATTATGCTATAATTAAAACATTGTGGGCTAATTCATGGCGTGGTTGACAAGATATGCAGGTAGGGCTTGTGCACGACAAATTTGTTTTAGTAAACGACAGATATTTAAAAGGAGTGTGTTGTGAATGACCATCAAAATGATTGCTTCTGATATGGACGGAACTTTTTTGACAGCAAATGATGCGTATAATCGTCACCGTTTTGAACGTGTCTTGGATCAACTTCAAGAAAAGGATGTCCGCTTTGTAGCGGCTTCGGGCCGGCAAGTTAAAAACTTGCAACAACTTTTTGCCCCAACGATTGCGAAAGGCTATGAAATCAATTTTGTGGGATCAAATGGGGCGATGGTAGCAACACCAGACGAGCAACTCTATTCTGTCCATTTGTCACCAGCGCAATTACATCAAGTCATTGAATGGAATGCCAAAAATCCTGAATCGGCTGAAAATATTATTATTATGACGGGTGATAAGGCAACGTATGTCTCTAACCATGCCACCGGCCCGGTCGCTGATATGGTCTTTCAGTTTTATCCAAATGTGAAGCAAGTGGAAAAATTGATGGAAGTTGATGACCATATTTTAGAAGTGACATTTGTCTGGCCCAATGATGAAGTGCAACAACACGTTGCTGAATTGCGGCAAGTCTTTGGCGATGAACTTCATGCGACGGGGTCAGGATTTGGTTCCGTTGATGTGTTGGGCAAAGGGGTCGACAAAGCAACTGGGTTGCAAGTTTTGCAAGACTACTATGACATTTTAGATCGTGAAGTAATGACCTTTGGTGATAATGGGAACGATTTAGAAATGTTGCAAAAATATGAACATGGTTATGTGATGCCAAATGCCGAACCATTTATGTTGCAGGCCGTCGATAAGCGTGCTTTGAATACGAATGTTAACGATGGGGTGTTAGCCACGATCGAAGATTATTTTGGTTTAGCTAGCACGTCATAAATGATCGCAAACAAAAAAAGAAGGTTTATGCCTTCTTTTTTGTTTGCGGTGAAGCAAATCGGTTCACACCAATAGCCACTAGAACCCCCACAAATGTATCTGCAATACGATCAATCACGTAGACAACCGTTGCACCGGCTGGAATATTTAAGGCAATCATCAATAAAGCAGCAAGTGCGCCGATAACCCCACTATTAAAATTAAAACCATCTAAGAAAACAATGGTGATGATCACAAGCAGTGGGAGGATGATAATTGCGACCCAGTCAGCATGGTCAGTTTGCGTATAAATGAGAAAGTAGACCAAGGCGAGCAAGCCACCAACGGTGTTTGAAATTAAACGGATCTTAGCAAAGCTCAGCGTTTTATCCCAACTTTCACGTAAGGCAAAGACAGCCGCTAAAGCAGCGACAAAAGGGGGACGGTTAAAGCAATAATAGACGGCAATGATTAACATGACCGCCATGGCTGTTTTTAGCGTCCGTAAACCGATCCGGAATCGTCCAAATTGCATAACTGCCTCCACTAATATTCTTATCATTTTATCATTAAAAAATGGTAAAATCTATGTATCACAAAACGAAAGGATCTTGCAATGTCGCCATATTAGCCATGCAAGACAACAACACATGTCAAATCCAGTTTTAGATTTATTGAATAACCATCGTTCAATTCGTGCTTATACGAATGAACCGGTCACCGATGACATTGTGACAACGATTTTATCTGCTGCCAATGCGGGACCGAATATGAATAATTACCAACCGGTCACCTTTATTGAAATTACTGACCAAGCATTGAAGGCGGAAATTACAGCACAAGTCGGGATGGCTTATATTGAAAGTGCCGCCCGTTATTTTGTGGTTGCCGTCGACTTTAATAAAGACTTGATTGGTTTAACGCCGGAGGTGCGTGCCCTGGCTGAGGAACGGCTAGCGACGTATGCCATGTTAGAAGGTGGCATTGTGTCGGCTGGTGTTGCTTTGGGACGCGCCCAAGTAGCCGCAGAAGCGCTTGGGCTGGGCAGTGTGACCATGGCTGGGGCACTGGGCGCCTTTGAATTATATGAACAACATTTACAATTACCAAAGTTTGTGAAAGCAGTCATGGGCTTTTCAATTGGTTACCCAGCACAAGAGCCTGGCATTAAGCCAAAGTTGCCAATGGCTGGGATGTGGATGAAAGATCATTACGATCAAGACCGAATGGTGGCAGCCGTTACGGCATATGATCAAACGATGACAACCTATTATGCCGATCGGGGTGTGGCTAGTTCTTGGGTGCAAAATAATACGAAACTGTTGACACGACCACGTGACTATACGGGTTTGAACAACTATCCAAAACAAAAAGGCTTTCGCCTATCATAATGTTACACGATAGTATAAAGACTAAACACGTAGCAGTGTTTAGTCTTTTTATGTGGACAAGACAAATAGGAAGATACCGCCAAAAACAGCCAAAATATGATAAAATGAAAGCGCATACAATTTTATTAACATTGTATATAAAATCATCAAAAAGGAGATCAAAACGCTATTATGACAATCCTGATGTTAGCACCAGCTTTACAGGAAAAAATTTGGGGTGGGACAAAATTAGCGACGTTTGGCTACCAGTTGCCATCCGACCACGTGGGCGAGGCCTGGGTAATTTCCGCACATGACAATGGGGTCTCAAAGATTACGCAAGGTGAGTTTGCCGGGCAAGACTTAGCTCAGTTGTGGACAGAACGACCAGAATTATTTGGCGGGCATGATCCTGAACAGGCATTTCCGCTATTAGCCAAAATTTTAGATGCCCAGGAAAACCTATCGATTCAGGTACACCCGAATGATAAGCAATCATCCGAGAACTTTGGCAAGACGGAAAGTTGGTACATCTTAGATGCCACACCTGACGCCAAGTTATATTACGGGCATCACGCGCCGACTAAATCAGCGTTAAAAACAATGGTTGACGAACGTGAATGGTCACAGCTACTGCGCACAATTCCGGTGCAAAAAGGGGATTTCTTTTATGTGCCGGCTGGGACTTTTCATGCCTTGGGTGCTGGTGTATTAGCTTTAGAAATTCAACAAAGTTCTGATTCAACTTATCGTTTCTATGACTTTGATCGTGTGGATGCGACAACGCAGCAACCACGGCCATTACAAATTGATGCCGCACTCAGTGTGACCAAGGCGCCTCACGTGGATCCGATTTTGAACCAGAGAACGCGGTTGCAAGATCAAACGATTTTAACGCGTTTACTGACATCGCCTAAGTTCACCATTGATAAGTTGTCTGTTCGTGGGGAAAGCCATTTCAACCAACACCATGATTATGAATTGTTTAATGTGATTGCTGGTGACTTAACTTTGACGGCTGAAGGGACGACGTATCACCTTAAAAAAGGTGATAATTTTATCATGTTAAAGGATACTGGCAACTACACATTATCGGGCCAAGGTGAAGTGATTGTCAGCTTTGTCACGCCAACAAGTTATTGTGAACAAGAACTCTCATATCTCGATAATTAAAGGTAGAACTGTTTTCAGAAAAGACGGTGTAAAAATTTTGAAAAAATGCAATGAAAGCGTTTACTTTTCAGGACAAAAGATGTATACTATTGACTGTAAACAATAACGGCAATAATATATTGTGAAAGCGTTTACATCGCGATTAAATTCCTATATAATCGTATAGTAAACATTTATTGAGAAGGAGATTATCGATGGTTAATCTTATTGTTGCTAGTCATGGCGACTTTGCAAAAGGCATTATCATGTCGGGTTCAATGATTTTCGGTGAACAAGAAAACGTTGAAGTCGTGACATTCCAGCCGACTGAAGGACCAGACGATTTAGATAAGCATTATCAAGATGCCTTGGCAAAGTTTGATAATGACGATGACACATTGTTCTTGGTTGATTTGTGGGGTGGCTCACCGTTTAACCGTGCCAGCCTCATCCAACAACAAAATCCAGAACACGTTGCGATCGTATCTGGGTTGAACTTGCCAATGTTGATTGAAGCTTACGGCGGCCGTCTAGGCATGAATTCAGCAGCTGATTTGGCGAAGTACTTAGTACCAGTCTCAAAAGACGGTATTAAGTCAGTGCCAGAAGCAGAAGAAGCAAAGCCAGCGGCGCCAGAAAAGGCGGAAGCTAAAGCTGACGCGACTGATGGTTTGAAGCCAGGTCACATCAACATCAATTTGGCACGTTTGGATACACGTTTGTTGCACGGTCAAGTGGCAACAGCTTGGACGCCGTATTCAAAGGCTAACCGTATCATCGTTGTATCTGACGCGGTTGCCCATGATGAATTGCGTAAGAACTTGATCAAGCAAGCAGCGCCAAACGGTGTGAAGGCTAACATCGTGCCAATCAGCAAGATGGAAGAAGTAGCCAAGGACGATCGTTTCGGTGGTGTTGATGCACTTTTGTTGTTTGAAACTGTGCAAGACGTGCTTCGTGCCGTTGAAGGCGGTGTGCCAATTAAGACACTTAATGTCGGTTCAATGGCGCATTCTGAAGGTAAAACGATGGTCAACAAGGTCTTATCAATGGACAAGGCAGACGTTGAAGCATTTGAAAAGTTGCGCGACTTGGGTGTTGAATTCGACGTCCGCAAGGTGCCAAGTGATAGCAAGGCCAACTTGTTTGATTTGATTAAAAAAGCTAACGTTCAATAAGACTTTTGAAACGTTGATTAGGAAAGGTGTTTAACATATGTCTATTATCTCAATGGTTTTAGTCGTAATCATTGCCTTCTTCGCAGGTATGGAAGGTATTTTGGATGAATTCCAAATTCACCAACCATTGGTTTCGGCAACATTAATTGGTTTGGTCACTGGCCATTTGACTGCAGGTATTATCCTTGGTGGTTCACTGCAAATGATCGCCCTTGGTTGGGCTAACATCGGTGCCGCTGTGGCACCGGACGTGGCCTTGGCTTCTGTCGCTTCAGCAATTATCATGATTAAGGGTAACAACTTCACGCCAACAGGTATCTCTGTGGCCGTTGCTTCAGCTATTCCTTTGGCTGTTGCTGGTTTGTTCTTGACAATGATCGTGCGTACCATTTCTGTTGGTTTGACGCACGGTGCCGATGCGGCTGCTAAAGATGGTAACTATCGTGCAATTGAACGTTACCACTTGATTGGTATCTTGTTGCAAGGTTTGCGTATTGCGATCCCAGCTGCTTTGTTGATTGCAATCCCCGCATCAGCCGTTCAAAATGCTTTGGCTGCAATGCCAGAATGGTTGACTGGTGGTATGGCTATCGGTGGTGGTATGGTTGTCGCCGTTGGTTATGCATTGGTTATCAACATGATGGCAACACGCGAAGTATGGCCATTCTTCGCAATTGGTTTTGCCTTGGCCGCTGTGAGCCAATTGACATTGATCGCCCTTGGTGCAATCGGTGTGGCATTGGCCTTCATCTACCTTAACCTATCAAAGATGGGTGGTAACGGTGGCGGTGGTTCAAATGGTAACGGCTCGGGTGACCCAGTCGGTGACATTTTGGATCAATACTAGGAAGGAGCAACATGATGGCTGAAAAAATTGAATTATCACGTAACGATCGTCTATCTGTTGCATGGCGATCACAGTTCTTACAAGGTTCATGGAACTACGAACGTATGCAAAACGTGGGTTGGGCTTATGCCTTGATCCCAGCAATTAAGAAGTTATATACCACAAAAGAAGACCGAGTAGCCGCTTTGAAGCGTCACTTAGAATTCTTTAACACACATCCTTATGTTGCGTCACCAATCATTGGTGTGACATTGGCGTTGGAAGAAGAACGTGCCAACGGGGCAGCAATTGATGACACAGCCATTCAAGGTGTGAAGATTGGTATGATGGGACCTTTGGCTGGTATCGGTGATCCGGTCTTCTGGTTCACATTGCGTCCAATCTTGGGTGCGCTAGGTGCCTCATTGGCCCTTTCTGGTAACATTCTTGGTCCAATCTTGTTCTTCGTCTTGTGGAACTTGATTCGTATGTCATTTATCTGGTATACCCAAGAATTCGGTTACAAGGCCGGTTCTGCAATTACACAAGATTTGTCAGGTGGTCTCTTGAAGGACATCACTAAGGGTGCTTCAATCCTGGGAATGTTTATCTTGGCCGTTCTGGTTGAGCGTTGGGTTTCAATCAAGTTTGTCGTTAACCTACCAGCTAAGAAGTTGGCTGAAGGGGCTTACATTGATTTCCCAAGTGGCGCTGTGACTGGTGGTAAGTTGCAACAAATCTTGAGTGATCAAGCTGCTGGTTTGTCATTGACAAAGATGGCACCAAACACATTGCAAGCAAACTTGGATAGTTTGGTTCCTGGTTTGATGGGATTGGCATTGACATTCTTCGCTATGTGGTTGTTGAAGAAGAACGTATCACCAATTGCAATGATTGTTGGTATCTTCGTCTTCGGAATCATCATGCATGCCTTGCACATCATGTAAGCATGAATTAAATTATTACGATAAAGGGCGCCCGTCATTTTCGACGAGCGCCTTTGTACATAAAAGAAAAGTTATTGAGTATGCCTATCATTTAATGATACGATTAAAGTATGATAGGTGAGGAGGGTAATCATAATGGTACAATCACTGAATACTAAAGTAGCGTTAACAGCTAAAGGGATTTCGTATTTAGGTATTGGTGCGCAATACGGTAAATTCCTAGTAGGTGATCGCGCATTTGAATTTTTTAATGATAATAACGTCGCTGATTATATTCAAATTCCTTGGGCAAATGTAACGGCGGTGTATGCAAGTGTTGCCCGTCATCGGGTCAGTCGGCGTTTCCGAGTTGACACAGATCGTGGCAGTTTTTCCTTTTCATCACCAGAGTCTGGCAAAGTGTTAAAGGCAATTCGTGATCAGATTGGTCATGAAAAGGTCTTGAAACAACCAACTTTAATCTCACGTTTGAAAGCACTATTTAAAAAGCAGGATAAAAAGAAAGGCGTTTAATGAAAATATTACGGCAGTACCAGATTTTACGTTATTTAACGATTGTTGTCGCTTTGGAATTCGTTGCCATTAGCATTAACTTTTTTTACGCACCAGCCAAAGTTGCGGCTGGTGGGGCGACAGGGTTTGCTATTTTGCTGAATGAATTAGTTGGGATTGATCGTGCAGTGACCGTCTTACTGGTTAATATTTTGATGATTATCCTGGCGGCAATTTTCTTAGATCGTGGCACAACGGTGCGTATTACCTTTGGCAGTCTGTTATTGCCGATATTATTGAAAATAACACCTAGCTATCAAGTTTTGACCGATAGAACGTTTGCTGTCTTGGTTGGTGGGGCAATCTTTGCGTTTGGTGTGGCGATGCTTTATCGTGTGGAAGCGTCTAGTGGTGGTACAGCTGTACCACCGATGATTTTGAAAAAATATTTTCGCATTGCACCAGCGCTATCGCTGTTGGTTATCGATCTCTTTGTCTCATTAGGTAACCTGTTGACGGATGGTCTGGAAGCCTTTATTTTGGCGGTGTTTTCGCTCATCATTACGGCCGTTGTGATGAACTATATCGAGACAGGGCTTGACCGACGTAAAATGGTGTACATCACGAGTAATGATCACATTGAAGCCGTTAAAGCCTATTTGAAAGAAAATGATACGAGTTACACACTGATGAATGTTCGTGGTGGGTACACGGATAGCGATCGGGACATGTTGATGGTGATTCTAGAAAATCAAGATTACAATCATTTAGTGCGTGGTGTGCATCAAGTTGACCCCACGGCTTTCATGATTGCTTACGACATTAGTGAAGCGCATGGTGGCACATTTATTTAGTGATAGCTGAGTCGACTTTGAACGACAAAATTAGTCTACAAAAGTAGGCTTTTTTTATTGACAAATGTCCGGACAGTGCTATAATAATAGTTGTAATTAGCACTCGTGTAAAAAGAGTGCTAAAACTAAAAACTGGAGGTATGTCTCATGTTGAAGCCATTGGGTGATCGCGTGATTATTGAAGTAACTGAAGCTGCGGAAGAAACTGTTGGTGGCATTCTCTTAGCAACAAATGCTAAGGAAAAGCCAGTCACAGGTAAGGTCGTTGCCGTAGGTTCAGGATACGTCCTAAACGATGGGACAGTCCGCGAATTAACTGTGAAGACAGGTGATGAAGTACTTTTTGATAAGTACGCGGGGCAAGAAGTATCATTTGAAGGAAATGACTACCTTGCACTACATGAAAAGGATATCGTTGCCATTGTGGCGTAATTTTTGTGCCGAGTGAATGTGGCGCAAACAACTATATATTTAAAATGAATTACTAGAGAGGGATTGTAATCA